>CANGYY010000036.1 GCA_947458585.1 Cyclobacteriaceae bacterium
GTTGGTAATTACAGTTACACCAGAAACACGACCTTGAAGGGTCTGCTCGATGTTACCTGTAGGGATTACTGTCAAATCCTTAGGGCTTACAGTTGCAATCGCACCTGTAGTCTCTCTTCTGGAGTCGATAGAGTAACCAGTTACTACTAATTCAGTAAGGGTTCTTTCATCTGGAGCCATGGTGAGATCCACCACACTGCGGGCACCTACTACTTGTTCAACAGTAGTGTAGCCAATGAAAGAGAAAACCAAGGAAGCTTGGTCATTGGGAACATTGAGGGAATATTTCCCGTCAATGTTAGTGGCAGTACCGTTGGTCGTTCCTTTCACAAGGATAGACACACCCGGAAGGCCCATGCCAAATTCGTCAAGTACTGTACCTGTCACCGTTTTCTGCGCGTAGGCAGCCGAGACAGTAAGCACTAAGAGCGTAAGGCACACACTTAGGATTTTGTAAACATTTTTCATAAACATAGATAGATTGGGTAACAAGATTAATCTCAATAACTTGTTTGTTAATTGATTATGCAATCGTTTGCGATTATTCTTAAAATAATTGCAATAGAGAGTCCACTGATTTTTTAAGGATTCTATTGCGCCTATACCTGGTCAAATGACCTGCGAACTGAAAAAAACCGATAGGTTTGACATCGGTCGATGCTAGGTGAGAGAAGGAATTGGGTCAAGTAATTTTACTCATAGGCGGTTTTTTTGGGTTAGTTTGTCAATTCTCGACTTTCAATGTTAAATAATCTTAAAGAAAAAACAAACTTTCTGCGCTAAATAAAATTTGGAATTGAAGAAATTTTTTGTCTTCCCCCTTCGGAAAAAATCAAACTTACACCTCAGTCCTTTGGACTTTGTCCCTTTTTTCAATTCTGTTTTTACTTGAAATAGCCTGATTTTTTTCGTAGAAAATCAAAGCCCTCGCTAGTTAACCTAAGCGGCAGCTCAAAAAGTCAGCAGCGATTCAATCGAAGGATCTATTCGGATTTTCTCTCTTAGTACTGGGTTGGCAATACTAGCCTTTTCTAGGTAGAGCAACGCTGACTCGAATTGCCCCAATTCTAGGGATACAAGTGCTAAGCCATAGTAGCCATAGCCCAACTCCCTATTTTGCATCACCGAAGACTCAAAGGCTGCGCTTGCGTTGAGGTAATCACCTAGAAGAAAATGCGCAATCCCTTTGTTGAAAAAATCTTCTGCCTTTTGCAAAGGCCTATTCAGTCGAAGCAAGGACAACTTGTAGTCCCCACGTCGGATGTCCAATGCACCACGCAACAAATCGATCGCTGTCGCTAGCGATTCATCTCCTTTTGCAAGAGTGGACGCTTCCGAAAGAACTTTGTATGCCTCCCAATACTCCCCTTGAAGCACTTTGAGCTGACCTTGGTTAAATAATATCAAGGCACTTGGGTTGGATTGGCTTGCCGCAACTAAGAGACGTGCAGCTTCAGTCCACAAAACCTCTCGCGAACCCAGATCCTGAAGTTGCTGGGATTGGCGCATGCGGACCACCGCCAAATTAAGTAATGGTCCTGGACGATCATACCACTTGGCCATGCTTGCAAACAAGGAAGCCTGCACCTCTAAATCTTGACTAGCAGCTGCAGCCCTCTCCCATTCAGCATAGGAAAGCCTGTTGACACCACCTGTACGAATAGACTCCTGTAGACGATTTCGCTGCTCTCGATTCAAACCCAGGTAGGGCTTGGCTGTAAATTCCACCTTCACGGTGCGCAACTTGGGAAAAAGCCGTGCTGCCACCCGATCAAAGTCTGGCAAGCTTTTCAGGCGCATCCCTTTTTCTAAAAAAGATTCCTCTGAAAGCAACACCTTATAATAGGACTCTTTAGTTGCCTCGGACAGGTCCTCATAGTCAGCGAGCAAGATTCGGAAATCAAACCAATTGTTCCACCGAGATTGCGTTTTGATTTGTTCTAGGTCGAGTTCCGGAAAAAAGGAAAGCAATTTTTGCCCAATCACTTCCGCCCTTCGATAGCCCAATTGACTGTTGCGACCTTCAGCCTGCTCGGGAGATTGCAATCCGGTCAATGCTACCGAAACGATTTCCGGATTTTGATTTAAAAAATCGGCCAATTGTTTTCTTACATCCTCATTACCCAGACCCGAGTTCCAGTCTGACTTACCAGGAGCAAACTGAAAATAAACGGTCTTAGTTTGGAAGGTAGATGGCAATGTTTTTTGTTGAAAATCAAAACGACCGATTTCAGGAATTGATTCGCCCACCGCGTATTGCCCAAGTCGTACCATGAACTGGGGTGCTCGTACCCCTTTGGCTAAAGTTCTCTTTTCCGTTGGAACTTTATTTTTACCTTCAAAAAATTGAAGCTCAAGCACTGCTCCTTCCATCCAAGGAAGAAAAAGGATTTGAACACTTTTTTGAAAAGCATCTACCCCACTCTGCTTTGTAAGTACTATCGGGCCCAAATCCAAACTGTCTTGAGCAGACTTCAACCAAAGTTTTAATCCAGGTTGCTTGGCCAATAACCCTGAGCTCAATGGCAATTTTCCAGAAAGAGAAAATTGGATCGAATCCTGCACCACGATGAGTTTAGTTGGAGCTATACCAACAAGGTTCAAATACTTAATGGGCTTTTCTGACCCAGCTTGCTGTGCAAAAAGAGAGAATGTGGTCAAAAAAAATAAGGCAGCAAGACAAAACAATCTGATAATCAAGGCAGTTTGATTACTATCTGAATTTTTCAGTACATTTGTTTTAAGTCCTTTTGCCCCAACCATGGAAAAATTGAAATTATTTTTTGAAGAACGCGCTTTCGGCGTTTGCTCCAAACTTGGGGAAAAAATGCGTTTTCCTATCGATAGCATTCGACTATTTTTCATCTATACTTCCTTTATCACGTTAGGATCTCCTGTGGTGCTCTATGTTTCCCTAGCGATGATGATGAAAATTAGAACCTATTTTCGGAAAAAGAACCATCCGGCACTTTTTGACTAAAGATCAGTAAACTTTTTGACGCCTCGTAAAAGCTGATGGCCAAAAATATACTGAACAGGCCCAGTACTATTCCCTTTTTGTTTGGCTCCCTTAGGTAGCTTCTTCTTTTTAGAGCCTGTCAAGAAATCTGAATATCCAGATACAATAGCTTTAGCAAAGCCAGCCTGTCCTTTGAGCAAGTACTGCAATGCCGCCAGAGCCTCTAGCGCTGCTTTGACAAGGAATACCGCTATAAATCGCAGGGTCCCCACATTCTTATAAATCATGGAAAGGCTATTTCGAATGTTGAGGTGTAATTTTCGAGCACTTCCTCGATCTAAGGTCGCCCCGCCCAAGTGGTACACGGTTACGGAACCTTGGTATCCAATTTTTCTTCCCGATTGACGAAGTCTCCAGCAGAGGTCGATTTCTTCCATGTGGGCAAAAAAATCAAGATCAAAACCCTGCTGCTCAAAGAAATCATCAGCTCGAATGGCCATGCAAGCACCCGAAGCCCAATCCACTTCTATGCTGTCGTCGTACTGTCCCTGATCCTGCTCTAGGTGACTCCAAATCCGACCTCGACAATAGGGATAGCCTAATGCATCCAGAAATCCACCCCCCGCACCTGCATAATCAAAGTAGGATTTGTCCTTCCAGGATAAAATTTTCGGTTGCACGGCTGCATATTCCTCCCGCTCCTGCAAAAAATTTAGCAATCCTTGATCCCATTCGGGAGTCACCTCCAAATCTGTATTGATTAAAAGGAAATTGGCGTATTGACCACGCAATTGCTCCAATCCGAAATTATACCCCCCGGTAAACCCATGGTTACTTTCTAGTGAAATTAGGTTTACCTGCGGAAATTCGAGCCGCACGTAATCCAGAGATTTATCTGTACTGGCGTTGTCTATCATCCATAGGTCATGGGAACTATGGTTTACTACGGAAGGTAAAAAAGTAGGTAAAACTGTTTCTCCGTTGTAATTGAGTAGAACGATCGCGCAGGGTTTCATCCAAACAAATTGCCTAAGTCCATTCCAGGAATAGAAGGAATCATCCCTTCGGTTGCGGCCTTCATTTCTTGCTTGATTTTCTCATCAATGGATTCCATGGCCTTGTTGGTAGCCGCCACGATCAAATCACTGAGCATCTCGCGATCTTGAGGAGTGAGCAAAGACTCATCCAGTTCCATGGTCAGTACCTTTCGCTCTCCACTCACGACCACCTTCACCAATCCTGCCCCGGACTCCCCTTCTGCTCTCAAGTGTACTAATTTGGCCTGCGCTTCTTTTATTTTGGCTTGGGCTTCTTTTACCTTGCCCATCATGCTCATAAAATCAAACATATCTTGCTGTAGTTATATTTTGTTTAACACCCTGAGGTCTCACTTGTTTGGGTTAGCATTTATTCAGCACCCTTCAACTTGGCAATGGCATCGGTTAAACTCAAGGCCTCTTGCTCGCCCGTCGCCAAGTTCTTTAGCATAAGCGTACCCGATGCGATTTCCTCATCTCCGCAAATTCCTACGAAAGGCAATTCTTTTTTAGAAGCATACTCGAGTTGCTTTTTGAGTTTGGTCACCTCTGGATACAGTTCCGCCTTCACTCCCGCATCTCTCATGGCAGTCAAACAACCTAATCCATAGTCAAATCCTACTTGGTCAAAATGCGTCAAAAGCACTTGGGTTCCTGCAAGTCGGTCTACTGGAAATAGATTTAACTCCTCCAATACATCATACAAGCGGTCCACCCCAAAGGAAAAGCCAACTCCGGGCACACCCGGTAAGCCGAATACGCCGGTTAGGTTATCGTATCTACCACCCCCACTTACTGAACCGATGGAAACCCCGTTTACCTTTACCTCAAAGATGGCACCTGTATAATAGGACAATCCTCGGGCTAGCATGGGATCAAAATCCACATGATCCAAATTGGCCCCTAACTGCTCGAGCAAGCGAAACACCGCTTCCAACTCCTGTACCCCTTGCAATCCAATTGGGGATTGGCTGAGAAATTGGGTCAATAGAGCCAAACGCTCCTTCACTCCAGCTGCTAGATTCACTAGGGGAAGCAACTTTTGGGTAGAAGCCTCACCAAATCCTCTTTGGACTAACTCCTCCTTTACCTTTTCCCAACCTATCTTATCCAGCTTATCAATGGCTACGCAGAGCGGGCCTTCTTTCCCCTGCTCGCCAATGGCTTCCGCGATGCCGGTCAAGATTTTTCGATTATTTACTTTAATGGCGTAGTCCTTCAGTCCAAGTTTGGCAAATACCCTTCTGATCATCAAAATGATTTCTGCCTCGCAGAGCAAACTTTCAGTACCCACCACATCGGCATCACATTGGTAGAATTCCCGATACCTGCCTTTTTGGGGACGATCTGCTCGCCAAACGGGCTGAATCTGGTAGCGCTTGAAAGGGAAAGAAAGCTCATTGCGGTTCATGGCTACATAGCGCGCAAATGGCACCGTCAAGTCATAGCGGAGCCCTTTTTCGGAAAGTTTGGTCAAATTGGCTGCAGAGCCCTTGGGCAAATCTTCTGGCGTCAAGTCTTTCAAGAAATCACCGCTATTCAAAATCTTAAAGAGCAACTGATCGCCTTCGTCACCATACTTGCCCGTAAGCGTACTCAGATTTTCTAGGGATGGAGTTTCGATCTGCTGGAACCCAAAGAGCTGAAAAGTATCCTTGATGACATCTAGGATGTAATTTCTTCGTGCCATTTGAAGCGGACCAAAATCACGGGTTCCTTTGGGAAGGCTAGGCTTTTGCATGGTGATTTTTCAAAATTGAACTCAAATTTACCCAAAATTCCCAAAATGAAGGAAGCATCTCTTGGAAAGGCAAGAATAAAATCAAAAGATTTGTAGGCAGAAAAGATAAGTTTATATACTTTTGCAATCCGTTTCGAAATCAAAAATTTTAACTACATACGACCATGGGTGTTACTACGCTTAAAAGAAAACTGAAAAGAAAAAGACAAGGTCAGACTGGACGAGTGATCAAAATCAAGCAATTGTGCGCGAAGCCTGTGATCAAAAATGTTGACGTTGAGGCTATCAAGGCTTCTTTCGAGAAATAATTCGATCTTTTATCTTAGATATAAAAATAGCGGCTCTAGCCGCTATTTTTGTTTTTAGTCCATTGCAATATTCCCTCTTTTCCCCAACTCGACGACACGGAGATTGGTGATTTTTCCGGCGTCCAGTTCAAAAAGTAAGAGCGTTCGCATCTGGTGAAATCCATGCTGCCCGACCGCACCCGGATTCATGTAAAGGCAGTTGATTTCCCGGTCAAATTCCACTCGGCAGATATGGGAATGCCCGCAGACAAAAAGTTGCGCTTTCTGGGACTTCAACCTTGTTTTGACTCCATTGGCATAGCGCGGCGGCAGCCCTCCAATATGGGTCATGGCCACGTTTACTCCTTCTAATTCAAATTCCTGCCATTCTGGAAATAGTTCTTGAACCGCTTGGTCGTCAATATTCCCAAATACCCCGCGTAGCCGCTTTCCTTTAGGCAAGATTTCCAAGATTGCCGGATCACCCACATCTCCAGCATGCCAAATCTCATCCACTTCTTGCAAGTATTCACCGATTTTGTGATCTAAGTAACTGTGGGAATCCGAAATCAATCCAATCTTTAGCGGCATATTGAGAAGAAAGCAGTAAATTTTCGAGTCAATTAGGCAGTTGTTTCCGCAATAACCAAATCCTTCGATGAAAAACACCTTCGTTCTTTTCGCCTTCCTTTTTTTCCTTGGCTTTCAAGGCTACGCACAAACAGCAGCAACAGATTCGATTCAGGTGCCCTCCATTCCTCACTTTGAAAAAATGGCTGCCAAAAAGAAATCGAAAATCATCGACGTACGTACCCCGGAGGAGGTGGCAGAAGGTCATCTGGCTGATGCCACCACGGTTAATTTTCTGAGCCCTGATTTCGCCTCACAAGTGGCCTCATTGAATAAAAAAGGAACCTATTTGCTCTATTGCCGCTCGGGCAGTCGCACGCGAAAGGCCGCAGACGCGATGCAAAAAATGGGCTTTAAACACGTTTACATGCTGGAAGGCGGAATCAACGCCTGGAAAGAGGCAGGTAAGGCAGTTGAAAAATGAGTTCTTTTCGTTCGATCAATCCCTGGAATGGAGAGATCCTCCAGGAATACCCATCCACAACTCCAGCAGCAGTAGAAAAGGCACTAGCCTTGGCGGAGCATTGCTTTGATTCCTGGCGCTCACAATCAAGCTTAGAAAAATCATACCTTTTTCGCCAACTCGCTCAGCTATTGCGTGCTCGAAAAGAGGAATTGGCGCGACTCATTAGCCTTGAGGTAGGGAAAGTAATTTCCGAATCACGCGGCGAAATTGAAAAATGCGCCCTGGTCTGTGAATTTTATGCGGAGCGAGTAGATGAGTTTTTAGCCCCCGAATCCATTCTCCTCCCAGACCAAACAAAAGCAAAGGTCATCTTCCAGGCTTCAGGGATTATTTTGGCAATAATGCCTTGGAATTTCCCGTTCTGGCAGGTATTTCGATTTGCAGTCCCCACGCTGATTGCAGGAAATGTGGGGGTACTCAAACATGCTTCGAATGTGCCCCAATGCGCTCTGGTAATCCAGCGCCTTTTTGAAGAAGCCGGGTTTCCTCCCGGTTGCTTTCAAAGCCTGTTGCTGGATGGCCCTAGCGCTACTGCACTTTTGGATGACCCTCGTATCAAAGGTGTAAGTCTTACAGGCAGTGAAAAAGCCGGGGCCACTGTGGCAGCTGCCGCAGGAAAAAATTTAAAGAAATCACTGCTCGAACTCGGAGGCAGCGACCCATTTATCGTCCTTGCAGACGCAGACCTCCCACTCGCAGCCTCCACAGCAGTCAAGGCCCGAATGGTCAATTTTGGACAAAGCTGCATTGCTGCCAAACGGTTTATCATTGAGGAGCCCGTTTACGATGCGTTTGTAACCCTTTTTCTGGAAGAACTCAAAAAGCTTAAACCTGGCAATCCATTTGATGAACATGCATCTTATGCTTGCATGGCGCGGCCTGATCTTGCTGCCGAACTTTACCAGCAAGTCCGTGAAACTGTAGCCCTTGGCGCTCGGGTCTTGACAGGTGGCAAGGCGCCAGAACCGGGTTCAGCATGCTTCGAACCTACCGTTCTAGAAAATATTCCCAAAGGATCCCCAGCTTATTCGGAAGAACTTTTTGGGCCAGTGGCCAGCCTCTTTAAGGTAGCCTCATTTCAAGAAGCAATTGCTTTGGCCAATGCTACCGAATATGGCTTAGGCGCCTCCATCTGGACTACTAACCCCAGAGCGGATTTTGCTGTGTACCTAGAATCGGGGGTAGTGTTTCTCAATGCACAAGTAGCCTCTCATCCAATGTTGCCTTTTGGAGGCATCAAAAAGTCTGGATATGGACGAGAATTGAGCAAACAAGGGATCTTGGAATTTGTCAATCTGAAAACCATCTACCTCGGCTGAGTGCCGCTAAAGACAAAGAAATGCAGAGGCTTTGCAAATGCCCGATTCCTTTCTATTTTTACGAGCCAAAAATTTGTCCCTAAGCAATGAGAGAACTACAATTTCGGGAAGCCTTGAGAGAGGCGATGTCCGAGGAAATGAGACGAGACAAAAACGTCTTTTTAATGGGTGAAGAAGTTGCCGAATACAACGGTGCTTACAAAGTATCCCAAGGGATGCTGGATGAATTTGGTCCTGAGCGCGTATACGACACCCCAATCTCTGAACTTGGTTTTGCCGGTCTCGGAGTGGGTGCAGCGATGAATGGATTGAAACCCATCATCGAATTCATGACCTTCAACTTTTCATTGGTCGCCATCGATCAGATCATCAACTCTGCAGCTAAAATGTATGCCATGTCTGGTGGCGCCTATTCCGTGCCCATCGTTTTCCGTGGTCCTACAGGTAATGCAGGTCAATTGGGTGCTACCCACTCTTCGAACTTTGAAAACTGGTTTGCCAATACCCCTGGACTAAAAGTACTCGTTCCTTCCAATCCTTCCGATGCCAAGGGATTGCTGAAATCTGCCATTCGTGACCCAGATCCAGTGATTTTCATGGAGTCTGAAGTGATGTATTCTGACAAAGGAATGGTTCCCGATGGGGAATATTTAATTCCAATCGGCGTAGCAGACATCAAGCGCAAGGGCACAGACGTCACGGTGATTTCCTTCGGAAAAATGATGAAAGTAGCTCTTGAGGCAGCCGAAGAAATGGCCAAAACAGGCGTTTCCTGCGAGGTAATTGACTTGAGAACGGTTCGTCCGATCGATTACGCTACCTGTGTGGAGTCTGTCAAAAAGACCAACCGTGTGGTGATCGTTGAGGAAGCCAACCCATTGGCAGGTATTTCTTCCGAACTCACCTACCATTTTCAACGTCATGCCTTCGACTATTTGGATGCTCCTGTCATTCGTGTCAACTCCATGGACATTCCGTTGAGTTATTCTCCAAGTTACATTGATGTCACCATCCCTAATGTAAAGCGAACCGTTGAAGCGATTCAACAAGTGCTCTACAAGGCTTAAAATCTAGAATTGATTTAGTCAAACCCAGACCCACCACGGTCTGGGTTTTTTATTTTTTAAGGGAACCTAGTTCCCACCAGAAATAAAAAAATCCCGAATTCAATGAATTCGGGATTAGTAACTCAACCCATCTAAAATTTACTAGTCAATTTAAATTGAATATTTAGTTGCGAACTGGTGCTCCACCTTGTTCGCCTTGTCCTTCACCCCCATCTTTCAGGTCGTCGTTGGTGATGGACTTTCTCTTTTTAGGACGCTGATCCAAACTCATCTTACCGATGCGGTAATTGAAGTTGATCTTAAAGTTCAAATTCTGAAGTCGAGAAGTACTGTTCTGTACAATGCTAGGTGTTACGATTTCGTTGCGGATGATGATCTCCTTCATTAGGAAATTTTCTGCCCCAAAACCAAAGGATCCTCTCTTCTCTTTGAATTGCTTGTTGAAATTTAAACCGTAAGCTGCAAATCCACCTGAAGAGCCTTGCAATTGCACTTGACGGCCTCTAGCAAAGGTGAACAACTGAATTTGCCAATCTTTAGGCAAGGTGTAATTTCCGAATGCGCGTCCACTGACAACCATGCCTTCGTTTTGTGCTGCAAACTTGGGATCGGTAAGTCCATTGTCTAGCATCGAGTAGAACAGATCCATACCCCCATTCAAAGAAAGTTTGTTGTTGAGGTTCACATTGAAAAACAAATTGGTTCCTACGGCCTGCTCGCGACCAATGTTTTCGAAGCTGGTAAAGATGATGCCATCGTCACGCACATTGCGAATGGATTGAATGGACCCCGTAGTGTTTCTGTAGAATCCTGTAAAATTCAAGGTGGTTCCTTTGATAAAGGTGCTGTACCCGATTTCATAGTTATCGGTTAATTCCGGATCTAGCTCAGGATTACCTTGAGAAAGCTGCTGCGGATTGGAAGCTTCAATGTTGGGATTGAGAAAACGAAGCGAAGGGCGCTGGATACGTCTGTTGTAGGCCAACTTGATCATGTTTCCGTTTTTCAATTTTCTACTCGCATTTATGCTAGGCACAAGGGTCCCGTAAGACGGAATCTCCGCCTTGAAGTCCGTTTTAAAGTCGGCATTGATGGTGGTATACTCGTAGCGTAACCCTGGCTTCAAGGTGTAGTTTTTGAGCAACTGGAACGTATAGGATAGGTATCCAGCAGTTACATTTTGATCGTAACTAAACTCATTGCTCAAAGTAGGGTCTGGCAAGGCTACATAGGCGCCTGTAGGACCCTGTGCCAGGAAATAGGAGAAGTCCGAGTAAGCCTTTCGCAAGATGTTTTTGGCACCATATTCAATGATTTGAGATCCCTTTTCATCGAGTGGGGTGACGTAGTCTACTTGAAGCGTAAATTCTTCGTTCTTGCTTGGGTTCACGTTTTTCAACCTAGAAAAGATGGTCTCCAGGTCATTTTCTTCAAAAAGCGTGTTTGTAAAGGAGTTTTCACGGTTGTTATTGGAATACAAGGTGAGGAAGCTCAATTCCTTTCCTTTCTTCTCAAAGGTCTTCGTGTAGTTTAAACTCACATCCACCGAATTGGAGTTGTCCAGCGTATTGCTTTCTCGGTTTTGCTGAGCGCGTACCACGTTATTTAAAGAATTCTGAGTAAGGAAATTGTACTGCCAGTTTTCGGAATTTCGTATGCCGAAATTAACTGCTCCAGTAATGAAGTTTTTGTCATCAATTTCATAGTCGACTCCGAAATTGTAGCGTCCAAAAATTTCGCTTCGCTCGGTATCTGCAGACTGTTGGGAGGTAGAAACGCTTCCATTGGCAAGGTTGGTCACTTGCTTGTTTTCAAAGCTTCCCAGGATATTGTATCCAGAGCGGCCAAATCCACCTAAGGAAAAGCCCATTTTACCTTTGCGCGCCGATCCTTGAAGACCCAAGTTGGATCCTCTCCAGCCTGCCGCAGAATTGACATTGAGCGTCATTCCTTGCAGGTTGTTTTTCTTGGTGACGATGTTGATCACCCCAGACGTACCTTCAGCATCAAATCGTGCTGAAGGCGAAGTGATGACTTCTACCGCCTTAATTTCATCTGCAGGGATCTGTCTCAAAGCATCCGCAATGGAAGAAGCTGCAATAGCCGATGGACGGTTATCGATCAATACGAGAATGTTGGCACTCCCCCGCATGGAGACATTTCCATCCAAGTCTACGGATAGCATGGGCACGCGGCGCAAAACATCTGTGGCATCACCACCAGCAGTGGTTCGGTCATTTTCAGCTTTGTAGATCGTACGATCTACCCGCTCTTCGATGAGTTCTCGCTGTCCCTGAACGGTGATTTCTTGGAGTGCTACCCCTTCATCGGATAGGGCTATTTCACCCAAATTGAGATCCACGTCCAAGGAATTTACGGTAATGGAACGCTTGACCGTCTCGTAACCTAGGAAGGATAGTTGAAGTTCGTAGGTGCCTAGGGCAAAGCCGGTGATGTAAAACACCCCATTTCCGTCAGCCACAGCACCCGCAACGGAAACCTCCGAGCCGGTTTTGTAGAGTGCAGCCGTGGCATAGCCTACTGGACTGCCTGTCTTGAGATCTTTCGCTACCCCGATGATTCGGGTAGGTTCTTTCTTTTCACTCGTTTGTTGGGCTTGTACCCCACTCAAAGAGAGCAATTGAAAAAATAAGAGAAGTAATGTTACTTTTTTCATGGTTTAGTTTTCAAAAAGACTTTTAGAGTCTCCTTATATACCACAAAGGTGGGAGGAATGTTTGGCCTACTCAAATCCGATAGACCAGTACAAGCCCGACGTCGACCAACTCCCCAAAATGAGAGACCAATAGTTGAACCATCAACTAAGCAGGATTGATGTGTCCATTCAGCCTCTTGGTGGGGAAGAATGGGGTATTGGTAGATTTGATTGGGAAGGAAAAAAGAAAATAGTTTAGCTTCACCTTTGCAAATCAAGGCCATGTTCTCACAAACACGAAAAAGAAAGCTTTCCATTTTGGTTCACCTACTCGGTTGGATCATGCTCTGTGTGGTTTTGCTTATCCTTTCCCCGCTCTCTTGGCGGATGGGTGAGCTTGAGCTGCCAGTCCAATTCTGGTGGAAGCAAATCTACTTGGTAGGGCTGCTGATCTCGATATTTTACTTGAATGCCTGGGGTATCGTTCCCAAATTTCTGCTCAAGGGAAAAAACTACCTCTACTTGCTGGTCATCCTTCTGGGAGCCGTTCTTTTTTATGGACTCATCGTTTATTTCGAGCAGTTTATCCACTATGGGCAAAAAATGCATGAGCTTTTCAATCCAGACAAACCCTATCTCGCCAGCAAGCGCTGGATCCCTGGAGATGTATTTCAAATGCTCCTGTATGTAATCTCCATTGGCCTGAGTACCTCGGTGGCTTTGGTAGAAAAGTGGCAAAAAGACGAGGCTTTACGTGGGGAACTGGAGCGTCAGCGCATCAATACCGAACTATCCTACTTGAAGGCACAGATTAATCCTCATTTCTTTTTCAATACGCTGAACAACATCTATTCTTTGACCACTCTGGACGTGAGTAAGGCGCAGGAAGCCCTATTGAAGCTTTCTCGAATGATGCGGTATGTGCTCTATGAAAATCAAAAAGACACCACCCTACTCAGCAAGGAGGTGAAATTCATTGAAGACTACCTGGAATTGATGAAAATGCGCCTTTCTCAGAAAGTGCATCTTTTGGTCAAGCTGGAAGAGCCCAAGGAAGATTTGGTGATTGCACCCATGCTTTTTCTCCCCTTCCTAGAAAATTGCTTCAAGCATGGGGTGAGCTCTCAACAGGAATCTGAGATCAACATCAGTTTGGAAGTAATGGGCGACACCGTGTTTTTTGAAGCAAAAAATTCAATTTTCCCTGTCACACCAGATAGTCCTGAAGCACAGGAAAATGGCATCGGGCTGGTCAATACCCAACGACGATTGAGCTTGCTTTACCCAGAAAAACACCGGCTCAAATTGGGAAAAGATGAAAATTCTGGCCAATATGGTGTTCATCTGACCATCAATCTGGCATGAAAATCTCCTGTGTAGCCATCGATGACGAGCCCTTGGCACTTGACCTACTCAGCAAATTTATCCAACAAACTACCTTTTTGGAGCTTGTGGGCAAGTTTTCCAATGCCATTGAAGCCTTGGGCTACATCAACCAGCACGAGGTGAATCTGATATTTATGGACATCCAAATGCCAGATTTATCGGGAATGGAGCTTGCCAGAATCTTGGATGGGAAGAAAAATTCGTCCCAAACCCGCGTGATTTTTTGTACCGCCTACCACCAATTTGCTTTGGAAGGCTACAAGGTTGAAGCTTTAGACTACCTACTCAAACCTTACAGTTACGAAGATTTTTTGGCTGCGGCCACCAAGGCTTATCAGTACTTTGGGCGAATTGCGACACCCGCTCAAACGGTGGCTCCACCAACCCAATCCCCTACTGCTGATTATATTTTCTTGAAGGTAGAGTACCAATTGGTCAAAGTAGTGCTCAAGGACATTACACATGTGGAAGCCTACAAGGATTATGTCAAGGTGCATTTGAAATCCAAAAACCACCCCTTGCTTTCGCTTACTTCTATGAAAAATATGGAAGAATTGCTTCCCAAGGATCGATTTATGCGGGTGCACCGTTCCTTTATCATTTCCTTGGACCACATCGATTCCATCTCTAAGAATGTGATCCACATCGGGGACCAACAAATCGCTGTGGGCGACTTGTACAAAGATCAGTTTTCAGAATTTGTCAGCCGCTGGACAAGTTAAGCATGAAAAACTGCTCCTAGAGCAAATCTACCATCTTTCCTAGACCTTCCCGCAAGCAAACCACTTCCTCTCCCGTACAATCCAAAATTGTGGAAGGAATGGGTGCTCCGTATCCCCCATCGATGACCAAGTCTACCTCATGTTGGTACTTTTCAAAAATCAATTCTGGATCGGTGCTGTACTCAATCGGGTCTTCTTCTCCCTGAAGCAAGGAGGTGGATAAAATGGGATGCCCTAGCAAATCCACGATTGCCCGAGGCACTCCATGGTTGGGTACACGTATTCCCACCGTCTTTTTCTGACTATGGAGCATTTTCGGCACTTGGGAACTGGCCTCCAAAATAAAGGTAAATGGCCCAGGTAGCCCTTTTTTCATCATCTTGAAAATGGGCTTGGAGATCACTCGGGTGTACTGGGCCAAGTGGCTGAGGTCCGCGCAGACGATTGAAAAATTATGTTTTTTAGGATTGATGCCCTTGATTCTGCAGATTTTTTCTACTGCGCGGGGCTGATTGATATCGCAACCGAGTCCATAGACTGTGTCGGTGGGATAAATAATGACCCCTCCATCTCGGAGCACCTCCACCACCTGCTTAATGCGGCGAGGGTCCGGATTTTCTTCATACAATCGGATAAATTCCGCCATGGTTCCTTAGGTTAATCCCAGTAAATCCTCCCATTTGGACTGCACTTCCTGAACGATGGGAAGATCTGCTGGCGCCCAATTCAAAGATAGGAGGTCTTCTTTGTCCAGCCACTGACTTTGGGCATGTTCGGTAAAATTCAAGCTACCGCCTTGCCAGGTGGCAAGAAAGGGGATTAACTGAATCTTCTTGTTTGGGTAAGCATGCATGACAGGCGTCAAGCTACCACAAATACGAATTTCAATGGATAGTTCCTCAGCAATTTCTCGGATTAGGCAATTTTCAGGACTTTCGCCTGGCTCTACTTTTCCTCCAGGAAACTCCCAGCAACCCGGCAAATCCATGGTAGCACCACGCTGGGTGGCCAGGATTTTCCCCTCATGAAAAAGGACGAGACAGCTAACTTGGATGGGATTCACGGGACGGAGAAAAGGAATTGAACTAGGTGATAAACCGCAATTATGCCAGTGGGTCAAGACATGTTTGAATTACTGCGGATAATCGTCGACAGCGACTGTCCGCAGTCCATAGCTCAGCTAAATGAACTTCAAACCTTATTTTATTCAGTTACTGGTGAAAAGGCGGATAATCAGGTAAACTATTTTTTGAATACTTGAAGGTCACAAAAATGCCATTTTAAATTCGATTAAAGAAGGAGGGCTGGGAACTAAGGACTGCTTGTAGTCCACCGTCTATCAACTGTAGACAATTATCCGTAGGCTCTCTGCTCAATTTGAACTGCTTGTACGATTGCGGATAATCATTATTTTCTATTTTTGTTTCTATGCAAATCGAGAAGCGCAAAAAACTACTCCTAGTCCTCCTGATTTCAGGTTCGGTATTGGCCATTTCCATGACCTTTTACTTCTACCAGGTATTTCTAAGTCCCAATACCTTGCAGGATAAGCAGGAGCCCTACCTCCTAAAAATTCCTACCGGCTCAGTTTATACCCAAGTAGCCGATCAACTCTACAACGAAAAGGTCATCAATGAGGCCTTGAGCTTCAGTTTTGTAGCCAAGCTCTTAGGCTACCAAGAGGCGGTGAAGCCAGGATTGTATCAAGTGGAGCCCGACATGAGCAACCTGGATTTGGTGCGCATGCTTCGCGCTGGAAATCAAATTCCCGTACAAGTTACCTTCAATACCATCCGGACCAAGGAAGAGCTTGCAGAAAAAATTACGGCCAACCTCGAGGTGAGCGAAGAACAATTCTTGGAGCTACTTCAGGATTCGGTGTATATCCGCAGCTTTGATTTTGAAGAGGAAACTGTCCTGAGCTTATTCATTCCAAATACTTACGAGTTTTGGTGGAATACTTCAGCTGAAGGGGTATTTGAGCGCATGCAGGAAGAATACCAGAAGTTTTGGACTGAGGAACGGAAGCAAAAAGCCGCAGCCTTGGGTTTGAGCCAAAAAGAAGTGAGTACCCTAGCTTCTATCGTACAAGCGGAGAGTCAAAAATCCGATGAACGGGCTAGGATTGCGGGCGTGTACCTCAATCGTCTTCGTATTGGAATGGCTTTGCAAGCAGATCCTACACTAGTTTTTGCAGCGGGGGACTTCAGCATTAAGCGCCTCACTGCCAAACAAATGGCAATTGACAGTCCCTACAATACCTATAAATATACGGGACTACCTCCTGGTCCTATCAACCTTCCGGACATCAATTCCTTAGATGCAGTGTTGAATGCGGAAAGTCACAATTACCTCTATTTCTGCGCCAAGGAGGATTTTTCTGGCTACCATTCCTTTGCGGTGAGCTATTCCGAGCACCTCAACAATGCACGGCGCTACCAACGGGCTTTGAACGCCGCAAATATTTACTGATATGTTTAAAGCCAAAACACAGATCCGGGTACGCTACGCCGAAACAGACCAAATGGGCTACGTCTACTATGGCAATTATGCCATGTATTTCGAAGTGGCACGCGTGGAAGCCTTGCGTTCTGTGGGATTTTCCTACCGAGAGATGGAAGATAGCGGCATCTTGATGCCTGTTTTGGAAAGCCACATTACCTACCTCAAACCAGGTAAATACGATGATTTGCTCACCATACAGACCGTAATTCCTGAGCTTCCGAGTGTAAAAATTCGTTTTGAGTACCAGGTAAGTAACGAGGCGGGAGAACAAATTGCACGAGGCTGGACGACCTTGGCTTTTCTTAGAAAGGAAAATCACCAACCTACTCGGCCACCTAAGGACTTGCAGGAATTGCTTCATCCTTATTTCAACTAAGCCAAGCTCGCTGTGATCAAGGAAAGAATTTCTAAGTGGAGGATACGGTTTCAGCTGAAAGCTCGGGCACTGAAAAAAATTCACTTTGGAAGTCAAAGCAAAAACCTATACGATGTCCTGCGGATTTTTATACAGCAACTCAAAAAAGATGACATAAATGAGCGTGCTGGTTCCATGGCCTTTAGCTACACCATCGCCTTGTTTCCCCTCCTATTATTTTTGCTGAACCTGGTCCCCTATTTACAGGACTTTTTTCCTCTAGTCACTACCGAAAATATTCTATCCTTTGTTCGAGGGATTATGCCTTGGGATGTGTACAACAGCATCGAATCTACTTTACTGGATATCGTGTCCAAACCCCGACAAAGTCTCCTTTCTTTGGGTTTTTTCTTTGCGCTCTTTGCCTCTACTCAGGGGGTGGTGTCAATGATGAACTCCTTCAATTCGGTGTATAAAACCAAAGAAAATCGTGGCTGGCTTGAAAGCCGAGGCATTGCGGTAGCCATTGTCCTGATTTTGGTAGTGACCATTATTGCCGCAAGCTCAGTCATGATTGTTGGAGGCTACTATATTACAGCATTGAGGGAAACCAACATATTTTCCAGTGGATTTGTGATTTTCTTGTTCAACACCCTCAAATTCTTCATTCTCCTTTCTGTATTTTACCTGACTTCTGCTTTTATTTTTCGGTTTGCTCCAGCTATCCACGACAAATGGCACTTCTTCTCCACAGGGGCTCAACTTGCAGGGTTATTGATTACGCTCTCCTTTTACGGTTTTATTTATTATTTGGAAAATTTTGCAAGCTACAACAAGCTATATGGCTCAATCGGTACCATCATCGCATTAATGCTATGGCTATACCTAACCTCGGTCATCGTTTTGGTTTGCTTTGAAGTGAATGTGAGTTTTGACTTGGCAGAGGAAAAGCAGCGGAATCGAAACGATTTGAAAAATAATCTCAAAAAAATCAAGGACTTACAATAAAAAGCAGGAAAGGTGTTGGCATAACTCCTTCAATCCGCTATTTTTGCAAACTCGATGACCTATCGACACGCTTAGAGGAGTGGCAGAGTGGTCGATCGCGGCGGTCTTGAAAACCGTTGTACCGTGAGGTACCGGGGGTTCGAATCCCTCCTCCTCTGCATAGAAGTAAAAAACCCTTGTAAACATCAGATTTACAGGGGTTTTTCTTTTTAGTGAATTGACAAGGTAGCTAGTTGGAGGAAGAAGCGCTTTGAAATTGAAAGTTATTGGGTCTTGCATTTGGCTCTACGACCTAAAATTGGATTGAGTCAGAAATTTGATGTAGCCAACGCTGCTTTTGATTACCGCAAATCAAGCGCTAGGATTTGGGTCCCTAAGAGCAACTTGTAAAAAAAAAGCGCCTGTTATTTCTAACAAGCGCTTTTCCATTTTTGAATAAAGCTTTTTCCTTAACCGCATACACAGCCTAAAGACAAAAGCAGGTTAAAACACAAGGCAACTAGTGCATGGTTTTAATGATAAAACTAGCAACTACGACAATTGTGGTAAGAATAAAGTGCCACTTAATCATGCTAGCTCCATGCTTTAATCGAAAGGTGAGGTGAATTACCAACAGCATCATTAAGCCGATGATAAAGGATAAAGGTGGATACAATATAAAGCTCTCGTAATAATCGCCTTTGAGGAGTGCAATCAATGATCTTTGCATACCACAGCCAGGGCAATCCAAGCCAAACAATTGCTTGTTGAAGCATTGCAGCATATTGCCTTCTAGCCAGCTAATGAACTCACTCATATTTGATTAAAACTGATCCCAAGGCATTGAAGACAATGAGGCGCCAACAATCAAGAAGTACCAAATCACATAAAGAAAATAAAGAGCAGACAAGGCAAGTCCAATAATCGCACAAAGCTTTCCTGTTTTCAAATTCTTTAAGGATCCCGCTGTATATTTTTCAGGATTTGCCAAATACAAATTATTACTATTTGAAGCTAAGAAAAGGGCTATTCCACCCAAAACCATACCCACAATACCATAGCAGCAGCAGGTTACGATTGAAAGAATTCCCAGAATTAATACTGGAAGGTGATTAGGTAATTCTTCTTGCTTAGAAGCCCCTGATAATGATGTGTTTTGTTCCATGATTCGGTTTTTAAAGGTTATTTATAAGGTTGTTTTTAAATTTAGGTAAATTTTAAATTATTATAAAAAAAATTAATTGTTTTTGTTTCTCATTTTTTTGAATTGTTTTTGGGACCATTCTGCCTTTGGGGAAGATTCATTGTTGTTTTGAACTTCCTCAAAATCGATTAACAAAAAAAACAGGACTATTGCTATGGGCTGGCTTATATAGAATAGGCCATATTTTAACTCCATGAAAACCATCTCCTTTTCACACTACGCAAACCTAATTTTTCAATAAAAATTAGTTTGGAAAGCCTAAAAAATATTTTATTTTTATTTCGATTTTCGCCCGATACCCTAAAAAAAGATTTGGATTTCCTTTATTCCCAATAGCGTACCTAATCATTAGTTTCTGAATAATAACTAACAATTCAGTTTAGGGCTGTTCGCTTGAGGAAAAGAAAATCATAACTCTGCTACCTAACTAACATTCTTTAATTTCACAAACCCAATGAACCCACACCTACTTTCATCTGGCCACCTCCTTTACAACCGATATACTATCCAGCAAACTTTAGGACAAGGAGGTTTTGGCATCACTTACCTTGCCATTGACCAAAAGCTAGAACAAGAAGTTTGCATCAAGGAATTATTTATCTCGGGAAACAGTACCCGTGGAGCGAACATGACCGTTCAATCTCAGGGCCATTCTTCCTTTTCTTTTCAGGAATTTGTAGATCGCTTTATTCAAGAAGCTAGGCAATTGGTAAAATTTCAACACCCCAATATCGTACGGGTGATTGACATCTTTGAGGAAAACGATACGGCCTACATGGTCATGGAGTATGTAAAAGGGGAAACACTTAAGCAACAGATTCAGCAAAAAGGCATTTTAGCAGAAAAAGAAGCCATGCAGTTGATCAGTCAGCTTATGGAGGCTGTTGAATCTGTTCATTCAAAGGGAATGCTTCATCGGGACATTAAACCAGATAACATCCTAATTTCTAAAGAAGGGAGAGTCGTTTTGATTGATTTTGGTTCTGCCCGAGAATTTGCGGAGGGTAAGACTACCCACCAAACAGCGATGATTACTCCGGGTTATGCACCACCAGAACAATATTCGGAAAGAGCCAAAAGAGGGCCCTTTACAGATATTTATGCACTTGGTGCCACCTTGTATAACTTACTTACAGGGGAAAAGCCCATCGCATCCACCGACAGAAGCTTTGAGGAATTAGTTCCTCCGCACCAACTTAATCCTAAAATTAGTCTACAGGTTTCAAATGCTATTTTAAAAGCCATGGAACTTCGGCCAGATGACCGTTTTCAAAGCATTGCTTCAATGAAAGAGGCTATGAATGCTCCTGCTTCAACTGGCTCATCGAATTCTACAAAAGAAAAAAGTGCCGCTAAATCACAAGCTGTTAAGGAAAGTGCAATCAAAGATTCTACTGTCATCCAAGAAAAGCCAAGTCAAGCAACAGTAATTCAGTCGCAAAATGAGCATACAACTGCACTGAAAACTCCGCCCCCAACTAAGCCAGCTCCGAAAAAGAGTTATGCCTGGGTTCTAATCTTGCTTTTTGTGGGATTTTTTCTATTTATCGGCATTACTGTCGCTGCAGTATTTTTGTTATCAGGCTCTGGAGATGAACCCTATGAAACAGAATATCCTTACACTGAGGATATTTATGGAGCAGATAGTGTGGCAACTGCTCAATTTGATTGTGGAGATGGTACTTATATTAACAGTAATTGGGTTAATGATGAAGCATGTGATTGCTATAATTGTGCAGATGAGGTTAATTTATTTAGATGCGCAAATGGAACAATAATTAATGTAGCCTACCTTAATGATGGAGACTGTGATTGCGGAGAATCGTGTGATGATGAATCCTATTGAACTTATTTAAAGAAAATTTAGAAGACCCAGATGCCACTCAAAATAGTATAACACTAAACCCTTACAATAATACCCTGGATAACAGATCAATATGAATAAACTAGTACTAGTATTTGGCTTGTTTGCACTGACCTTTTTATTCGGTTTAGGAGTCACTGTTGTTCAAGTCACAACAGGCAGTTTCTTTTTCCCTTTCGATTCGGGAGAATCCCTTGACATAGATGACTATTTTGATTCGAATAGTGAGGAGGCAATGGATGACTACTATGCTTATGTAGATTCTACCTCAATAGTTTATGAGGAAGCGGATGAATACGCGTCTGAAGTGGATGTCGCTGCTGCGGATACTGGAGGCCCCACCTTCACTTGCAGTGATGGATCGGTGATTGATGCAGCCTGGACCAACGACGGAGAATGTGATTGCAGTGACTGTTCGGATGAATCCTCTCAATCCTTTAGCGTAAGATCTGAGCGAGCTTATTTTCATAACGAACCTGATCCAGCTCAAAGAAGAAATGCTTATTTGGTACAGGGAGATGCTGGAACGTATACAGCCGTGAGCGGAGATTATGTATTTATAAAATTCACCAACCCTAGAGGGGTAGTTTCAGAAGGTTGGGTTTTACTTTCTGACCTTCAACTAGATTAAATTCAGGATGTATTTAAATCCAAATGATCTCTAAATCTTGTATCAAAGTTTATTAAAAACTAGTAGCTAATGAAGATGAATTACAATCCGCATTGAGAATTGTAGTTTAACTGTTAAAATAATTATCCTTGGAGTCCAGCAACCAATCAAACGGGGTGATTACGAAAAACCTTACGAGTAGTAAACAAAATATTTTACACACATGAATAAACTAGTACTAGTATTTGGCTTGTTTGCACTGACCTTTTTCTTCGGATTAGGAGTCACTGCTGTTCAATTCGCAACTGACAGTTTCTTTTTCCCATTTGATTCGGGAGAATCCTTAGATGTAGACGACTATTTTGACACGAATAGTGACGAGGCAATCTATGATGACTACTATGAGTATGAAGAGAGTCCAGTAATAGATTACACGGAAGAAGCGGATGGATACGATTCTGAAGTCGATGTATCCGCTACAGAATCTGGAGGCCCTACCTTTACTTGTAGTGATGGTTCGGTGATTGATGCAGCCTGGATCAACGATGGAGAATGCGATTGCAATGACTGCTCCGATGAAGACAGTTTATTCAAATGTGCAAACGGAACCATCATTAATGCAGCCTATTTGAATGATGGAGATTGTGATTGCGGTGATCTTTGCGATGACGAATCCTATTGAACTTAATTAAAGGAAATTTATATCTAGTAAATCCATAAACTAACTCACAAATGATCGGCTTATTTATCATCTATTTTGCAGTAGTTATGCTGCTGATTGCTTCCCAGTGGGGCATATTTTCCAAAGCAGGAAAGCCCGGATGGGCGTGCTTGATTCCTATCTACAATACCATCGTCTTGCTGGAAATAGTCGGGAAACCTTGGTGGTGGCTATTGCTGATGTGCATTCCATTGGTGAACATCGCCGTATATGTATATGTATACTATCTCTTGGCCAAGAGCTTTGGGAAATCAGAAGTCTTTACGATTGGTCTCCTTCTACTTAGCCCCATCTTCTTCCCCATCTTGGCTTTTGGAGATGCAGAATACGAAGGCCCTGCGGGTAGCTAAAACATAAATTAACCTATAAAAAAATGCTTCAGAGATTCTGAAGCATTTTTTTTTGGTAAAACTGGATCACATCCATTCGGTTTACCCAAACTTTAATTTTTATCTTCCTTGATACAAGGGCGAGTTCTTTTAAAACTTACCCCATGCAGAAGTAGAGTCTGCAGCTGCCGCGGCCGCCGCAGCTTCAGCGGCCCATACAGAGTCAGCAACTGCTGCTGCATAAGCAGCTTCGGAAGCTGCAATTGAATCTGCAATGGCTTTGGCTTCCGCTGATTCATCGATTTTATTACTCATAAAAAATACGAAAAGGATCGAAAACATAACAAAGATCCCTAATCCAAAGAATAAACCTACGCCAAGATATAAAGCCGTATTTGAATTAGTTTTTTGAGTTCCTGCCCCGACTGGATTTGATTTTTTAGGAGCAGCTTTTCTTGTGATTTGAGGCTCCTCAATTGGAATTTTTTCTTTTACCTCCTCTGTGCTTTTGACTTCGATGTGTGTGTAATCTGAATCTTCAACTTTAGCAGTGGATGAAGCAAACGAGTCTTGTTTTAGCTCTACAGAACTGTTGTATCGACTCATAACATTTTTTGCCGTAGCCTTTTGGATAATTCGATCCCAATCTGAATTAGTTGCTTCTAAAGGTTCTTGAACAATCTTTAATTGCAACTGAAAATTGGATAGAGTCTTGGTGTCGTAAGGTTTCTTTCCAGTTACCATCTGCCAAAGCACCACGCCCAAGGAATAAATATCGGATTGGGCCGTGACACTCTTGGTTTCGGTGATCTGCTCAGGACTCATGTACATGGGCGTACCCATTTGTATCCCCGTTCCGGTTTGCGTGTACTCGGCAGCGTTGGGGTCTAAAGATTTAGCAATGCCAAAATCCATCAACTTCACCTTGCCCCTTTTGTCAATCATAAAGTTGGAGGGCTTGATGTCGCGATGAACTAGCTTCTGCTCATGCACGTAACTGACCGCATCCAGCATCTGAGAAAAAATCTCACGAATCTCAGTATCCGTAAGTTTTCCCTTACGCTCCAAGTATTCTTTGAGCGTTTCCCCTTCCACATATTCCATCACAAAGGCTACGGTATCCCCTTCGTCAATCAAATCGGACACTCGGATCACATGCGGATGGGACATGCGAAACATACTCCTAGCCTCGGCTAGAAAACGCTTTTTGATGTTTTCGTTGGACACAAATTCCTTCTTGAGCATTTTTAGGGCTACCTCTGTATGGAATTTGTGGTCTTCCGCCAGGTGCACAATAGCCATGCCTCCCTCGCCTAGTATGGATTTTAGGGTGTAGTTCATTTTATGTAATGTTCAAAGAACATAAAGGATTACACTTGAAAAAACTTATGAATAATGGGTTTTTCGTAACAATAGCTAATCAAGAATTAATCATACTCAAATTTTCTATTTACTGCCTCAAAAAACAACGGTTTAGCAATAAATATTTTTGAACTATCAAACGAAAATCAAAAACAAGTAAATCCATAAACTAACTCACACATGATCGGCTTATTTATCATCTATTTTGCAGTAGTTATGCTGGGGATTGCTTCCCAGTGGGGCATATTTTCCAAAGCAGGAAAGCCCGGATGGGCGTGCTTGATTCCTATCTACAATACCATCGTCTTGCTGGAAATAGTCGGGAAACCTTGGTGGTGGCTATTGCTGATGTGCATTCCGTTGGTGAACATCGCCGTATAGGTATATGTCTACTATCTCTTGGCCAAGAGCTTTGGGAAATCAGAAGTCTTTACGATTGGTCTCCTCCTACTTAGCCCCATCTTCTTCCCCATCTTGGCTTTTGGAGATGCAGAATACAAAGGCCCTGCGGGTAGCTAAAACATTAATTAACCTATAAAAAAACGCTTCAGAGATTCTGAAGCGTTTTTTTTGATAGGAACAATTAGCGTTTAGCCAAAAAAATGAATTCAATTAATCTAAAATTCATTTTTGCTAAGATTTAATCATGTTTTTTTGCTTAATAATTAATGCCCCACTAATTAAAGTGGATAGTAAAGAATAGAATAAAATAATTTCATAGGAATAAAAGGTATTCCAAACCAGCCAGGAAGAATCGTTTGGGATAATATATCCATAGGTGTAAAAATTATATAAATGTGTGCCAATAACGAAAAACAAAGATGTTGATAAATACAGCATGTAGAACTTAAAAAAAATATTTTTAACTGCTGATTTGGCACTTTTTAAAAAAAAGATGGAAAGAAAAATCACCCCAATCATAATGTTATAGGAATATTCGGGCAACAAAATGGTTGAAATAAACAAAAATAAGGTTGGACCAAATAGTTGTAAATAAATTTTCTTATTTACATTAGAAATTACCTCTGCTTCCGTTTCTTCCTGGTCTACATTTATCTCTTCTTGATCAACTTCTTCTGTCCTTTTGACATCGATTTGTGTGATTTCTGGTTCTTCAACTTTGATTGTTGGAGAAGTCCACAAATCTTGCTTTAGCTCTACAAAGTTTTTAAATCGATGCAAAACATTTTTTGCCGTAGCCTTTTGGATAATTCGATCCCAGTCTGAATTAGTTACTTCTAAAGGTTCTTGAACGATCTTTAATTGCAACTGAAAATTGGATAGAGTCTTGGTATCGTAAGGTTTCTTTCCAGTTACCATCTGCCAAAGCACCACGCCCAAGGAATAAATATCAGATTGGGCCGTGACACTCTTGGTTTCGGTGATCTGCTCAGGACTCATGTACATGGGCGTACCCATCTGCATCCCCGTTCCGGTTTGCGTGTACTCGGCAGCCTTTGGGTCTAAAGATTTAGCAATGCCAAAATCCATCAACTTCACCTTGCCCCTTTTGTCAATCATAAAGTTGGAGGGCTTGATGTCGCGATGAACTAGCTTCTGCTCATGCACGTAACCGACCGCATCCAGCATCTGAGAAAAAATCTCA
>CANGYY010000037.1 GCA_947458585.1 Cyclobacteriaceae bacterium
ATGGTCATTCCATCCGATCCCATCTCACAAAACAAAGTTTTATTGGTCAAGTATCCATCGGCCTGAATATCATACTTCCAGGTTTTGGAAGCCCCAATATCTGCCACAAACAGATGCTTTCCATCTGGCGTACCGATAATCCCGTTGGGTTGCTTTAAATCTTGTGTTACTCGGAAAAGTTCGGTTCTATCCTCGGAAAGGAAATACACATGCTGCCCATCTTGTTGCATTTCCTTGCTTCGAACTCCCTCCCAATAGGGACGAGGATACAAGGGGTCAGTAAAGTACAGCCCTCCACTTGGTCGAACCCAGACATCGTTGGGGCCATTTAACTTTTTGCCTTTGAAGGACGGAACCAAAACCGTTTCTTTTCCAGTTTGTAAGTCCATCTCTACCAATTCATTTTTTAAGTCTGCAGCAGCAATCAGTTTGCTGTCCAATTGAAAATACAAGCCATTGGAACGACCAGTACCTTCCTTGGCTAGGCTTACTTGATTGCTATTTGCATTCCAAACGTAGATTTTATCGTTGGGCTGGTCGGTGAAATAGATGTCTCCAAAACGATTGACAGCGGGTCCTTCGGTAAAGGCAAAACCATCCTTAACCAATTCAAGCTGGGCTCCTTTGGCAATGATCCCCCGCTTATCTTCCAACTGGGCGAATAGGGATTGACTAACCAAAGTAAGGCCTGCAGTAAGGCCAATTAGATAGAATTTAGGGTTCATTTTTTTGAGTTTTATTTCGGTTAAGCACAAGAACCAACTTGTTTAGATCGGGGTTGTAGGCTAATCGCGTAATTCCTTGATGGCTTGAAGATTCAATTTTTCCCAAGGATTGCCAATTTTTTTCTTGAATATGTTTGGAGAAAACCTCATTTCCCTTGGCCATCAGCAGGTGGTTTTTATCTATCCATATAAAATCTTGGGAACCAGGAACAGCAAATCCATAATCTTTTCTATCTCCTGTCTTTAGGTTGAACGAAGCGATGCCAAAAGCTATTCCCTGAACTGTTTCGATGGATTTTTTTCGATCCAAATAGGAGATTTCGGACGTATTTGGTCGCTTTTTAACCGTTCTCCCGATATCGGTATCCAAAGTATCCACCATTCCTTTGCCGCGAACATAGACCAAGGAATTGGGTTCCCCAAGCACAAAAAGTGCGGCCTTTCCATCGTACCAATCGTAATAGCCTACGGGAAGAATATCATCGTACAAGAGTTCTGGTGATTCTCCGGTCACTGGATACAACCATAGCCGTTGGGTGCCATCAGGCTCCACCACAATGGCTGAGAAATAGGATCCACATTCTGTAAGGCTAGGGGAATATTCGCTGCGATCTGGAGTTTGGGTCAGATTGGTAAATCGGCCTGTTCGGAAACTGTACAGAATCAAATCGTGATTTCCTTTTTCATCTGCAGCAGAAAAAATCACCTCGGAATCATTGATGAAATTAGGTTGATTGTCGTATTCCGGGCGATTGGTCAGTGGTTTGGCTGTATTGGACAACAGTTTAAGTTGTCCTCCTTTACCTTCTGTATCCACTACCCATAAGTCGGTGGAAACTTGCGCATGAAGTAGGCTGCACTGGAATAGCATGCCTAAGAAGAAGATGAAATAATTTATTCGCATCGATACCATTTTTGAGCCAACTAAAGTACGGATTTTCAGTTAAGAAGAAGTGAAACTACTTTCTCAATATTCCAATGCTATTTTTGACCAATTACGGTTGAAACAAGACCTTTTGGCTGATCAGGCGGTACAAGTGTTGGTTTCAAACCCTCAATTAACAAAAGAAATTAATTCCTGGGAATCCATTCCAGTTACTATCCCAGCCAATTTCCCTGTGGAGTTGCAGCGCTATTTTGATTTTTACTTGGCCAAGCAAAAAGAGTATTTAGGAGGAGAGCATCCACTTGCTCAGGCCTATTTTGAGCGCAATGGGGATTTATACCTGGCCATGCTCGGTTTTTATTCCTTGCCTTATTGCTATGCATTTGCCGATGGAGCGCAAGTGCTAGTCCGTTCCCAGCGGATACTGGACCAAATCGGCGAAAGGCTAGGGGAGACGACTCGCTTTGTATTGGATATTTTTAAACCAGGAGCATTTACGAGCCAAGATGCCGCTTACCTCAGTTGCGCAAAAGTTCGGCTGATTCATGGCTACAGCCGTTACTTTATTCGAAAATATGCCAAAGATTGGGATCCAGCATTCGGTGAACCCATCAACCAGGAAGACTTATTGGGTACCAATCTGGCTTTTAGCCACATTGTGCTGCGAGGGTTGACCAAAATGGGATTGTCGCCAATCGCAAAAGAGCACCAAGCCATACTGCTGTATTGGAAATGGATTGGGGAACTGATGGGGGTAGAAACTAGCCTTTGGCCAAGCAGCCCCAAAGAAGCCTTTGTACTGGATCGCTTAATCCGGAAGCGGCAATTGAAGGCCTCTGAGGCCGGAAAGAAACTTACCCGTGCGCTTCTTGAATTCTATAAGAACAACATTCCAGATCTAGTATTAACTACACAATTGGAATCTATTTTGGTATTTTTTCTTGGAAAAGAAGCCTCCAAGGCGGTTGGTATTTCTTCCAAGCTTCAGGTTCCGGGGGATATTTTGGGGCTAGTTTTAAAGGGGAAAGGCTTCAAAACCTTTGGAGCTCAAAAAAACCATGCGGCCTTGAAAAAGAATTTAGAAGCGCAGCAAACCTTACAATTTGGTAGGGTTCTGAAGCTTCAACTACCTGAATACAACCGTTCGTAATCGAACAACTTGCTGTTCGCTTTTTAACAAGAAAAAATGTTCAATCGGCCAAATACCTTCTTTCCTGCTTTTTTAGAGATTTGGCATCATTTTCGTAAATACAAATCACATGAAGGAAGTAAAGCAATGGACTAAGCAAATCCCTCTTGAATTGATTTTCTGGATTGGAAGCATTGCAGCCATTCTTACGATCAATCCGGAGGTGGAAGGATTCAGTCTTTGTCCTCTGCACAACTTGGGTATCGAATGGTGCCCAGGATGTGGATTGGGAAGAGCCATGAATCTCTTAGCTCGAGGTGAGTTTCAGGCATCCTGGCAATTGCATCCCGCAGCAGTTTTGGCTTATGGAGCGATCTTTCATCGCATTTGGGTATTAATCAAACAACTAAAACACCGCGCACACTATGGCTAATGTATTGAGACATCTTCCGGAATTGGAAGGAATGGAATTGGGCTACATCCAAGGGTTGATGAAAAGTATGGATGAGGAGGAAGCTGCTTTATTTGCTCAAGTGTACCGAGCAAGACGCAAAGACCCTCAAACAATTGTGATATTGACCCTTTTGGGATTCTTTGGGTTTGCAGGTTTGCACCGATTTATTTTGGGTCAAATAGGGCTCGGCGTCTTATACCTGATCACCGCTGGCTTGTGTTTTATAGGTACCATCGTTGATTTGGTGAATTACAAGAGCTTAGCCTACGAATTCAACATCAGAATGGCACATGAAACCTTAAACATGTTGTCTTTTTCTTTCTCCGAAAAAGGAACTAAATAAAGCTAAACCAACGCCCACTATCCTTTTTGCCTTTGGTTTCCTTGGAAGCCAAAGGTTTTTTTGTGCCTACCAAGAATCGTCTGCATCGGACTTGGATGCTTGATTTAATTGAATCAAAGGCTCAGCCAAGGGAGAAAGAAGCAAATGAAATTGCTGCAATCTCAGTTCCAATGCTTGTAACTCCTCGTAAGAGCCTTTTGCGAAGGGGTAGGGCAGTTCGATCAATTCGGCCGATTTGGAAGTGAAGGGTGGTTTCACCTCCCCATCAAATAACAAGGGCCACATGGTTTTGGCACATCCTAGACCCCAGTAATTGAGGGGATATTGCTTGGCATACACCTGGAGCCGCTCGTTGATCTCTTTAAAAAATACAAGCGTTTCTTCTAATCTGATGCGTGAACCAGCTCTGGATTTTCCTTTGGTTTTCAAGTACTTAAACTGAGACATTCCTTGCTTTTGTCGCACTAGGTAAGCGCGAAAAACCTTGTGGTCCAGCAATATTCCTTGATGGAAGTACCCCACAGCAGCTTGACCTGCCCTCACCAGCGTGATGCAATAATGTACATCCTCGGCAAGGCTGAATCCGAGTTCAGGTAGCCAAACTTGCGTCCAGGGCAAATACAATTTAGCTAGCCAACTCGTCTCATTTTCTATGAGGATCTGATGCTTAACAGGGTCATAGTGGATTTGCCAGCCCTTCAAATCGGCTATTTTTAAAAGCTGAAGAGCCTGTTCATCACTTAAAACCTGAGTTTGCGGTATTTTCATCGTAAAGCCAGTTGCTTGGCTATCTTTGCACAAAGAAATAAAACTATATGCAGGAAGACATACAAAAAGTTCTAAATCGGATGTGCGACCCCAAGGAAGAGGAAGCGTATCACTTTGCGGACAAACTTGGAGGCATGGCTGATGAAGAGACGAAAGACCATTTGATTACTTTAGTAAAAGGGGATCAATGGGAAATAGCCTATTTGGCTTGTCGTGCCTTATCCAAAACTTCCTGGAATGAAGAATCGCTAGACGCCATTTTTGAGGCCATTCTGGATAAAAAGAACAAAGCCGTACAAGGGGCCTTCGTTCAAATTTTAGAAGAATTTAACCTAGCGGAACGCTTCGTGGATGTATTCCGAGTGTATCTTTTCGGGAATTTCAAAGCATCCACACTTGCAAAGGGATATTTGGATAGCGTAGAATTTGATATTTTTCCAAGAACCATTCGCAAAGCCGAGAAGCATTGGAATCATTACTTACACAATCCTGAAGAAGAGGAAAGCCTAGCCTTGAAGAAGCTGGAAGTAGAGCCCATGCTGCAAGAGTTGAAGGACCTTTTTGAGGAGTAAGCCCGCTTTATTCTCTTTTTTTGACCCCTCTGACTGCCTGTGCCTGAATGGGATCTTCTGGCCAAGAATGCTTGGGATAGCGTTGTTTGAGTTCTTTTTTGACTTCAAAATAGCCAGAGGTCCAAAAGCTTTTCAAATCTCGGGTGAGCTGCACCGGTTTGTAGCCAGGGGATAGCAATTCGATCAAAATTGGGATGCGTCCTTCATTCACTTTCGGAGTTTCCAACATCCCAAACAGTTCCTGCAAGCGAACCGAAAGGCGGGGGGAGCTGCCATCTTCTTGGTAGCGAATGGAAATTTCACTACCAGAAGGTACCGTCAAAAACCTTGGCGCTAGCCTTTCTAATTCCTGCTGCTGCTCAAATGAAAGCGAATGAGTTAAAAATTGACCTAGATTCAATTTCTTCAATTCCTCATTTTTGGTAATACCCATCAAGTAGGGTTCAAGCCAGTCTGCAGCGCTTGCACAGAGAGACTCTACCGACCAATTGGGCCATCCCTGATCTGTGTGCCAAGTGGCTACTGATTGAACCCGTGCAATTAAATCCAAGGCCGCCTCGTTCCAATCCAGCAAAAATTCCCCTTCCTCTTGAATGGTTTCAAGAAGCAGTTGAACAGCGAGTTCTGGGTTTACTTTGGGTAGCGGTCTATTTCCCAAGACAATTGCCCCGATTCGAATCTCAGCATGTGCTTGTAGGCCACCTTTCTTTCGGTCCCATTCCAGCACCTCTTTGGTTTTGAGCATGGGCGCCAAATCCTTTGGATTCAAGGGTGCTGCCATCCATATCTTCCCCATTCCATCACGAGCATCTAGGTGGGCTACTGCCAACCAGGATTCATAGGCGAGATCATCCTTATGCCCGATTTGGGCAATTTTACCATTCGCGAGTTGAAACTGTGCATTGTTTCCAGGTCTTGCAGCTGCAATTCGCTCTGGATAGGCATAGGCGAGTAAAAGTCCTGTGGCCCAAGGATCTACCGGACCATTTTCAGGATTTACAGCAAGTAGTTTACGGTATTGGGCGGCCACCTTGTCAATCTTTTTGTAGGCAAAGGCTCCATTTACCTGACCTCGGAAGCGTCTCAGTCCTTCAATTCGTAGGTTGATGTCTACGCCAGCTTGGGATGCAAGGGGATCCTTTTCCTCTAGAATGGCTGCAATATCGGTGGCTAGAGGCAGGAGATTTGCCTTTTTGGCATAGACGAGCATGTGGGCGATTCTCGGATGGGCAGGTACCTGATGCAGTTCTTTCCCATGTGGAGTCAGTTGACCTTGGTCGAAGGCCTCAATGGCTTCCAGCACTTTTTCTGCCGAAACCAAGGAATTCACTGGGGGAGGATTGAGCCAGGTCATGCTGCGAATGTCTTTTTTGCCCCAGACCTGCATGTCTAGGACAAGGCTCGTTAAATCGGCTTCGAGGAGTTCTGGCGTGCGAAAATCAGCCAATTGCGCCTGCGTACCTTTAGACCACAAGCGATAGGAATGGCCTGCTGCCAACCTTCCTGCTCTACCGCTTCGTTGATCCGCAGAATCCTTGCTGATCCGATGCAGTTCCAATTTGGAAAGACCTGATCGAGGATCAAAACGGTTGGACTTCACAAAGCCTGTATCCACCACGACATTGACTCCCTCAATCGTTAGTGAGGTTTCTGCAATATCTGTGGCAAGTACGATCTTTCGCTTTCCACTGGGATGTGGAAGAATGGCCCGCTGCTGCTCCGAAAAGGAAAGTTGCCCGAAAAGCGGAACTACTACATCCGTAGGCAAGGCTTTTTTCAAAACCTCTTCGGCTTTCCGTATTTCACCTTGACCTGGTAAGAATACCAGAAAATCTCCTGTATGTTGCTTTGTCAGGGGAATCAGTTGCCTTGCCGCATCTTCTCCGATGGCATATTCATCCACTTCCTGTAGGTAATTGACTGCAACAGGATATTGCCTTCCTTTACTTTGGATGACCGGTGCATCCAATAATTTGGAAAGTTGCTCCGAATCGATCGTCGCAGACATCAGCACGATTCGCAAATCATCTCGCAGCACCTGCTGTACTTCCCGGCATAGGGCTAGGCCCACATCAGAAAATAGATTTCGCTCATGAAACTCATCAAAAATAACCATTCCAACATCCTCCAAGGCATTGTCTTGATGGAGCATTCGGGTGAGAATTCCTTCTGTAATTACTTCCAAACGGGTAGCTGCAGTGACGCAGGTATCAAACCGAATTCGGTAGCCTACGGTATGTCCTACTTCTTCTCCCAGCAAATCCGACATCCGCTGTGCAATGCTTTTGGTAGCCAAGCGTCTTGGTTCAAGTAGCAAGATTTTTTTGCCATCCAGCCAGGGTTCCTGGAGTAAGGATAGGGGCAATAGCGTGCTTTTTCCTGCACCAGGAGGTGCTTGAATGATCACAGAATTACCTGTAGAAAGTTGCTTTTTTACGGCTGGGATAATTTCAGCTACTGGAAGATCCAGTTTGGAAAAGGGAAGGAATGACATGAACTACAAAAATACACATCCGCCACTGGCGGATGAAGTAGTATCGGTAAAAGAATAAAAAAATCCCCACAAAATTGCTCTTGTGGGGATTGATGTGGTTGCTGGAAATTAAGCGCCAATTTTGGCAGCTGCTTTTCCATATTCCCATCGAATTTCGAAAGAATCCGACTTGACTTCATAAACCAATCTTTCCTCAAGGGTAGAATTTTGCTGAGAAGGCACATTCACACGAAGGATGTCTTGCTTCTCGTCGTAGGTGTAGGTTCCCCACTGCTTGGCTACCTTGTTGAATACAAAAGTAGATTGGCTTTCTCCTGGAATGATGAAGAAACTATAAGTTCCTGCAGCCAGTTTTTGTCCTTCGATGCTGATGTCTTTGGTAGTGGTAAAGGTGGTGGCATCATTTGCGCCGGCTCTCCAAATTTTCCCAAAAGGAACTAAATCCCCCCAAATGGTGCGGCCTTTTACTGCTGGGGAAGAGTAGTTGATGGTGATTTTTGCTCCTGCCACTTCACCTTCGGCAGTTTTCGCAGGACTAGGTTTGTCTTGAGCAGTTGCTGCCAAGGCAAAGAAAATGCTTAGCGAAAAAGCGAGAACTAGTTTTTGTAATTTCATGTGTATCTATTTAGTTTTTAGTAAAGCCTTCTAAACTTTCTTCAGGCTAAGGAATTAACCTCCCAGGTGAAGAATGGTTTAATTTTTTTGATTTAAAGGGGCTTAAATGTTTACCCAAGCCTGCTTCTTGTTACTCTCTACGATGCGCTCACCAATCAGCAATTCACGCCAGCCATCTGCGAAGGTTGGGTAGGTAGGGTGCTCCGGTTGCTTACCCGCTGCAATCGCTGCATACACCTCTTTGAAGAGCTGCTTGGAAGTATCTGGAAAGCCTTCGTTGTGTCCGCCAGGGAAACTTACCAAGGAACTTACCTCTCGATGCACTAGGGAAGGATCTTTCATGAGTTGTTCGTTGGCCTTTTCACGCTTCCCAATCCACAGTTCATTTGGACGTTCTGAATTGAATTCAAAAGCGGATACAGATCCAGCGATCTCTATATTAAGTCTGTTCTTACGTCCTGCATTTACTTGGGATACCGTGATGGAACCCTTGGAACCGTTGTCAAAACGAAGAAGTACCGTAGCATGATCTTCCGTGTTGATCGGCACCTCTTGGTAATCGGCTGGGGTCAACATTTTACCTGAATAGGTTTCAATAGCCTTTAGCGGCTTCAATCTGGTCTTGTGGACTGTGGAGAAATCAGCCATCACTTGAGTGATCTTTAATCCGGTCACGTATTCGGTAATGTCCAATAGGTGGGAACCGATATCCGCAATGGCTCTCGAATCTCCAGATTTGTCTGGTTCTAGTCTCCAGTTGTAATCTGTCTGTAGGAAAAGCCAATCTTGTAGGTAAGAACCCATGATGGAATACACTTCACCCAATTCTCCTTTTTCACGCATCACTTTCATTTGCCTTACCATAGGGTAGTAGCGTAAGTTGAAGTGTACGGCATTCACTAAACCTGTGGTTTTGGCAATTTTGACCAAATCTTCCGCTTCTTGCAGGCTGATGGCCAATGGCTTTTCACAAATCACATGCTTCTCCGCCTCCAAAACCGCCTTGGCTTGGCTGTAGTGCAGGAAATTTGGGGTACAGATATGGACTACGTCGATATCATCTTGCTTGAGCATATCGGCAAAAACATAAGCTCTTGGAATGCCCAATTGCTTCGCTTTTTCATCTGCAAGGGCTTGGTTAACTTCTACCAAGGCGACAACTTCTACATTAGGAATTCTTCTCAGTGCTTCTAAGTGTGCAGGACCAATAAATCCAGTTCCGACTATGGCTGCTTTGATGGTTTGAGACATTTGTTTCAGGTTTGGGTAAAAAAGATAATCGAAGTTAAAAAAAATCTATCCGCAACAAAATGAGATTTTTTTCAGGAATTGTTCTCTAGGCAGGTCGAAATCAATAGTAGTCCCAACAGGCATCAAATTTCGACCTATTGCAATTCAACCTTTCTTTTTTCCTTTCACAAAATTGTATGGTTTTTACAACTCTTTTTTGGTAGTTTAAAAGTCTAAAAACAAACCAGATATGGCAAATTTTACACTAAAAGTAAATGGAACCACGCACCAAGTAGAAGTGGAAGACGATACCCCATTGCTTTGGGTTCTTCGGGATCATTTAAATCTTGTGGGAACCAAGTTTTCCTGTGGCATTGCGCAATGCGGTGCATGCACCGTTCATGTGAACGGAAATGCTACCTTCTCCTGCGTGACGCCAGTTTCTAGTATTGGAAATTCAGAGGTGACTACCATTGAAGGGCTTTCAAAAGACGGGGATCACCCAGTACAGAAGGCTTGGGATGAGGTAGATGTGGCTCAATGTGGGTATTGCCAGGCAGGTCAAATCATGAACGCTGCAGCTTTTTTAGAGCAAAATCCTTCTCCTACTTTGGAAGAAATTGACAATGCGATGAACCGTAACATCTGTCGCTGTGGTACTTATCATAAAATTAGAGAGGCTGTAGCACTAGCCGCTAAATCCAACTAACTATGAAAACACAGACAGGAACAAGCAGAAGAGACTTTCTGAAAATCGCTGGAACTACTGCTGGCGGATTAGTGATTGGATTCAACTGGTTTAGTTGTGATTCTCCAAAAATGGAGGTGCTCAGTACCGAACAGATTTTGGCCCAAGCCAAATCCTTCAATAGTTTTCTATCCATCTCTCCAACTGGTGATGTGGTCATTTTCTCGCCTAACCCTGAGTTAGGTCAAAACATCAAAACCTCTTTTCCTATGGTGGTTGCCGAAGAATTGGAGGCCGATTGGGAAAAGGTGCGGGTAGTCCAAGCCAATTTGGATCCTGAAAAATACGAACGCCAACTGACTGGTGGCTCGGGAGCCATGCCGCATAGCTGGGAAAGACTTCGAAAAGCAGGGGCAACTGCCAAATTCGTTTTGGTGGCAGCAGCCGCACAAACTTGGAAAGTTCCTGCTTCAGAAATCACCGTTTCTAAAGGCATGATTAGCCACGAGGGATCTGGTAAAAAAGGCCATTTTGGAGAATTTGTAGCAGTCGCTACTACGCTTACAGCTCCTGAAGAGGTGACGCTTAAAGACAAGAAAAATTTTACCATCATCGGTACCCCTGTCAAAAATGTGGATGCCAAGGACATGTATACAGGAAAGCCCATGTATGGTCTGGATTTCCAGCGGGAAGGAATGCAATATGCCATGATCCAACGTGCTCCATTTGGAATGAAACTAGTGTCTGTTGACGATAGTGCAGCACGGGCTGTAGCTGGAGTCACCAACGTGGTTACTTTTGGTTCCAGTGTGGCTGTGGTTGGAACCTCCACCTGGCCGTTATTGAAGGCCAAAAAGTTATTAAAAGTGAACTACGAACCCGATGGGGTAGTGGAGAGTTCCACAGACCATGATCGTTTGTTTACCGAATTGATGGCCAAGGGCAAGGCAGAGGTGAAACGGAAGGATGGAGATGTCGCGTCTGCATTCAAGTCTGCTGCAAAAGTTGTAACTGCTGAATACCAGTGTCCATTCTTGGCACATTCACCTATGGAACCGGAAAACTTCTTCGCACATGTGCAAGGAGACAAAGTGGAACTTGTAGGACCTACACAAACACCAGATCGCGCACGTCAGGAAACAGCTACCTTACTTGGAATTCCACCAGAAAATGTGTCAGTCGCCATCACGCGTTTGGGCGGAGGATTCGGAAGAAGGCTTCGTGCAGATTATGTAGTTGAAGCAGTAGAAGTGTCTCGAGCCATCCAAGCTCCAGTAAAAGTAACCTGGAGCCGGGAGGATGAATTGACCGGCGGTGCCTATCGACCTGCTGTTCGCTACCGGTTTGAAGCCGCCTTGGATGCTACAGGAAACCTGATTGGCTACAAACTACGTGGCGTAGGTATGAATGCGGGCAATACTACCCGAGAAACTAATTTTCCGACGGGTGCTGTAGATCACGTATTAATTGAAACCATCGAACATGCATCTAGTATTACCACAAATGCTTGGAGAGCACCAATCACCAACTTCTTGGCTTATGCAGAGCAAAGCTTTCTGGATGAAGTAGCTTTAGCCGCGGGTAAGGATCCTGTTGATTTGCGTTTGGAACTCTTGAATCGTGCCAAAACCAAACCAATAGGGGAATTGGGCTACGATGTGGACCGGATGCTAGGAGTGGTGAACATGGCCAAAGAAAAATCCAATTGGGGTAAAAATCCTGCCGTAAAACAAGGATTCAGCGTGTACTTCTCTCATAAATCTTATGTGGCTCAGGTGGCTAACATTGAGATGGAAGCGGGCAAACCTACTTTGAAAAAAATTACTGCAGTGACAGATTGCGGTTTGGTCGTGAATCCTACCGGCGCCAATCACCAAGTTCGTGGTGGAATCGTGGATGGTATGGGGCATGCGATGTACACCAACATGACTTTTGAAGCGGGTGTGCCTAAGCAGCGAAACTTTGATACTTACCGATTGATTCGTTTGAAAGAAGTTCCTGAAATCGAAACCCACTTCGTGGATTCTGGCTTTGATCCTACCGGATTGGGTGAGCCTGCACTTCCACCTACGGGAGGGGCAATCGCGAATGCCATCTTTGCGGCCACAGGAAGAAGACTACGTAGTCAGCCTTTTATTGAGCAAAAGGAGTTTTCCGATATTCAATTGCAAATCAAAAGAGGATAAATCACGACAAAAAAAGCCCCGCAGTGATGCGGGGCTTTTTTGTTTTAGGATTAGCTGCTCAACTACCAATTACCTAAGGGAAAAAGGTTTGAAGTTCAACAAAGCGAGCTGTCGTCCGTGGTCTGTCGTCCGTTGACGATTTATTCAAGAAATCTTTCCTGCTTCCTCTTGTAATAAGGCAGATTCGTCTGCCAAGCAGGAATCGATGTAAGTTTGAATAGCGGTGTTTTTGGGCAATCCTTTTGCAATCAAGGCTCCAAGAGCCACCAAAACGGCAAGTCGAGTTCCTACTTTTTTAGCGGCTGTACCAAATAAGGGTTCCAACTCTTCGTAAGTCACATTTTCCGCTTGAACTCGGATATCCTGCAAGGCCTCTTCTAGTTTATCTCCAGAAAGGTTAGTCAGTTTTTTACCAAGGTATTGAATCTCGTTCAAGGCTGATTTGGCTTCTTGAGGAACTTGTGCTACCGGCTTCGCGACAGTCTGCTGCTTGTTTGCAGTGGCTGCATTTTGCTTCGCCCAAGTATCCTTTAATCCTACTGTCTTGTTAAACACCAATCCTCCCGCATGTGAATCTGAATCCAAGGTAAAATAGCCGAGGCGCTGGAATTGGTAACTCTCGTTTGGACTAGCCTTACCCAAGTGTGGTTCTAGGTAGGCATTTTTAATCACCTTCAAGGAATTGGGATTGATGAAGTCCATGTAACTTTTGGATTCATGGGTGTCCGGAGATTCATCCAAAAATAAGCGATCGTATTCTCGAACTTCAGCTTGAATGGCATGTGCCACAGATACCCAGTGGATGGTAGACTTTACCTTTCGCTGGCTTGCTTCCGTGCCCGAACCCGATCTGGAATCCGCATCGTAGCTGCAGTGAATTTCAAGAAGATTACCTGCTGCATCTTTTACTACGGCTTCTGCTTTGATGATGTAGGCACTTTTCAAGCGGACCTCCTGACCAAGGGCAAGGCGGAAAAAGTTGGAATCTGCTTCTTCTTTGAAATCCTCGCGTTCGATGTATAATTCTCTGGAAAAAGGCACCTCGTGCGTTCCAGCATCTGTTTTTTCTGGATTATTTTCCAAATGCAAGATTTCAGTTTGTCCTGCCGGATAGTTTTGAAGGACTACTTTAATGGGATTCAACACCGCCATTACACGGGTAGCGCTTTGGTTTAGGTCCTCACGCACACAAAACTCAAGCAAGGATACGTCCGTTACATTTTCCCTTCGAGAAATACCTGCCACTTCACTAAAGTTGCGGATGGAGCCCGGCGTATAGCCTCGTCTTCTCAAACCAGAAATGGTCGGCATGCGGGGATCATCCCATCCCGTTACTACCTTCTTTTGTACCAGCTCGAGCAACTTACGCTTGCTCATCACCGTGAAGCTCAGGTTGCGTCGTGCAAATTCCCGCTGCTTGGGACGCAGTAGGCTAGGATCGATGATCTGATCCAAGTACCAATCGTACAATTCTCGGTGCGCTTTAAATTCTAAGGTACAGATGGAATGGGAAACCTGCTCGAGGTAATCCGACTCTCCATGAGCCCAATCGTACATGGGGTAAATATTCCAGGTATCTCCTGTGCGGTGGTGGTGTGCATGGATGATGCGGTACAAAATTGGATCTCGCATGTGCATGTTTGGAGAAGCCATGTCGATCTTCGCACGAAGCAGGTAGGTTCCTGGTGCAAATTCTCCATTTTTCATGCGCTCAAACAAGTCCAAATTCTCCGCAACAGATCTATCCCGAAATGGGCTAGGCGTACCTGGGCTTGTAGGCGTGCCCTTTTGTTCGGCGATTTGCTCAGAGGATTGCTGATCTACATAGGCTTTGCCTTGCTTGATCAACAGGACCGCCCAGTCGTGCAACTGCTGAAAATAATCAGAAGAATAGCATTCGTTGGCCCACTTGAATCCCAACCAGGCGATGTCACGCTTGATGGCATCAACATATTCTTGTTCTTCCTTGGCAGGATTGGTATCGTCAAATCGAAGGTTGACAGGAGCACCGTATTTCTCACCCAAACCGAAGTTTAAGCAGATGGATGCCGCATGGCCGATGTGCAGGTAGCCATTGGGCTCCGGTGGAAAGCGGAAGCACAATTTATCCTTTGGAAAACCATTGGCCAGGTCTTCTTCGATGATGTGTTCTATGAAATTCAGGGATTCGGTAGCTTCTTTCATAATCTTCAATTCGCTGTCAAAAATACGTCAAATGCTAGGAATTCCAACCGCAAAGTAAAAGACTCGACCAGGCTTAAATTTCATCTGGCTCCCGACTTGGCCAATAGGCGCCAAGGAGGTTTAGGGTCTTTCTGTCAGCATCGAATTGAAAGCTCAATTTCATTTCCTCCGTTTGAGTTTCATGTAAATCTTGGCAGGCATTGAAATAAACCAACTCAAACCCTAGGCATAGTGTGCCACTGTCCTGAGAATCCAACTGGGGGGCAGTCTTCAATTGGACCTTTTCTACCACTCCTCCTTGTTTTTTGTAGTAGTAGGACAGAAAAATCCCCAAGTCTCGTTGCTGGGTTTGGATGAGCCAAGACCAAGCTTCGGATGAAGGGGTATCAAAAGGAAAATCAAATGTCCAGGATTCTTGCATGGGAAGCCAAAGGTAGGGAAATCGAGTTTTGAACGCTTCAAAAAACAAGTAAAAGCAGTAGTTTAGGGACATGAATTACCCGATTTATCTGGATCACAATGCTACCACGCCTTGCGCAGAAGAGGTGATTGCTGCCATGCTTCCATTTTTCGGTGCTCATTTTGGCAATGCAGCCAGCAAAAGTCATCCCTACGGTTGGGTGGCTGAACAGGCTGTTGAAGATGCCCGAGAGGCAGTAGCCCAATTGATTGGAGCCAAGTCTAAGGAACTTATTTTTACTTCAGGTGCCACAGAATCATTGAATTTGGCCATCAAGGGGGTTTTTGATTTATTTCATGGTGAAAAGCAACACTACATCACCTGCCTAACCGAACATAAGGCCGTATTGGATAGTATGGCAGAAATTCAACGGAGAGGAGCGGAGGTCACTTATTTGCCCGTAAATGCAGATGGTGAGGTGGATTTGAACTTGTTGGAGGAAAGCATTCAGCAGCATACCAAGATGATTTGTTTGATGTGGGCCAATAATGAAACGGGAGTCATTCATCCCATCCAAGAAATCGCCAAGATTGCTGACCAACATGGGATTATCTTTTTAACGGATGCCGTACAGGCGGTAGGCAAAATTCCAGTGAGCACGCAGGGAATCCACCTGATGGCCCTCTCTGCACACAAACTGTATGGACCCAAAGGAGTTGGAGCGCTGTATGTGCGGCACAACCATTCCTTACCCAAGCCCTTGGCTCAGCTTCATGGGGGAGGCCATGAAAAGGGTTTTCGCAGTGGCACGCTCAATGTGCCAGGGATTGTAGGGTTTGGAAAAGCAGCCCAACTCCGAATTCAAGTGATGGAAGAAGAAGCGAATCGGTTGGAGAAGCTACGTGATCGGCTGGAATCAGCCCTTTTGGAACTTCCAGGAGTGCATCACAATGGATCGCCGAGATATCGGCTTGTGCATGTGAGCAACCTATCTTTTTCCGGAGTAGAAGGGGAGGAATTGCTCCTGAAAGTAAACCAGCGGGTCGCAGTGAGTTCGGGCTCCGCCTGCACCTCCATCTCTCCTAAACCAAGCTATGTGCTCCAAGCCATGGGTATCCCTTCAGATTTGGGACGTGCTTCGCTACGTTTTAGTTTGGGGAAAGATACTAGCGCTGAAAGTGTAGAACAGGCTGTTTCTTGGGTTAAATCAGTGTTTGAGAATTTGAGAAATTCCTGATAAAAATCAGCTTATATTTTTTATACCCTACAGAATATTTGTGGGACATTGGATGTAAATTAGATTATGGATTCCAAAAAGCCAGATTTAGTCGAAGAGCCAAGTAGTTCCTATGGATACTATTCCTACGCGGATTACCTGACCTGGCCCATGGACCTGGTTGCCGAACTGATTCAAGGAAAGATGTTCAAAAAGGCTGTTGCAGCTCCCAAAAGGATACATCAGAAAGTAGCTTCGAAACTTAATTTCAAGTTGTATCAATTTTTAGAGGGAAAAAGGTGTCAGGTATATACTGCTCCTTTTGATGTTCGGTTTCCAATCGATTCCAAAGAAGACCACGAAATCTTTGATGTGGTACAGCCAGATATATGTGTGGTCTGCGATCCTTCCAAATTAGATGATCGAGGTTGTATCGGTGCCCCTGATTTAATCATTGAAATCCTATCTCCAGGAAGTTCCAAACTAGAGCTCAAGCACAAGTATGAACTTTACGAATCTCGTGGGGTGCGAGAATATTGGATTATCCACCCTGAGCATCAAAACTTGTTGATCTACACCAGGGTAAATGGCACCTACGTACCCTCTCATTTGTTCACTACTGGAGATGTAGTCGAGTCGGAGGTAGTGAAGGGATTTAAACTGGATTTAGAGGAGTTTTTCAGCGATATCCAGTGAACTTCTGAACATCCTCCTCTGTATCGAGATCGATTGCTCCTAAGGGGAAGTCAACCAAAAAGGTATCGGCTTGATGGTTCAAAATCACTTTTTTAGCCCCTTCAGTCTCTTTAAGTGCCAGTAATTCCGGAAAGTAGAATTGATCAAATAGGGCAGGTACACCAACGGTTCCTGCATAGCTGCAGGCCACGATCCCTTTTCCAGAAGCCTTTTTTCCGTTCATCAATTGATCCAAAAGCTCTTGGCTGACGTAGGGCTGGTCACAGAGCATCAAAAGCACCTGGTCTACCTGGCTAGCTTCTAGTAGGTACCGCAAGCCACACTGCATGCTGGAGGACATTCCTTCTTCCCAATTTGAATGAACGAGCACGGGAACTTCCTTGGATTCAATGCCCTTTTGGATCAGTTCCGAATTACAGCCAAGTACCACGACTAGGGCATCCGCAGCACTATGTTGTGCAGCTTCAATGGAATACTGAATTAATGTTTTATCTTGATAATTAAGAAGTTGCTTTGGTCTACCTAAACGAGAAGATGAACCTGCAGCCAAAAGGATGACTCCAGTTTTCATAACCCGGTATCATGAATGGGTCCTGGCTTGTCTCGGAGGAAGCCGGGTTTCCGTTTGCGAACTACAGCAGCGATTTCAGCAAGGATGGCTAGGGCAATCTCCTCGGATGTTTCCGCTCCAAGGTCCAAGCCAATAGGAGCGTAGAGATTACCCGTTGGAATAGCAATTCCCTTTGCTAGTAGTCGCTCCAATAGCTTTTCAGTCTTTCGCTTAGGGCCTAAGATCCCGATATAGGGGAGTAGTAGCTGGGATAATCTCTCGAGGAGGACCAGTTCGTAGTCAAAATTATGCGTCATCAAGAGCGCTACGGTATTCAAATCCGTTTCAATCTGCTCCATGACCTCTTCTGCAGGTCCTTGGATGATCCGTTGAACGGTTGGAAACCGGCTGCTCGTGGCCAAGGCTTTTCTTCCATCCACCAATATCACTTCATGCCCCAGGATGGCGGCGAGTTGTACCACAGGAAGGGTATCATTACCTGCTCCGAAAAGGAGCAGCTGTAGGGGAGGATGAATCAATTCGAAAAAAATAGAAAGTTCATCCAGCTCGTCAAAGCACTGAATTCGACTGCTAGGCTGCTCAAAAGCCGCAATTTCTTGCAGGATACGGGCATGAAATTCTTCCTTGACTTTAGCAAAGGATCCAAATTGCTGCAGTCCTTGCGTGAGGTGTACCGTGCCGATTTGCTCCTTTTTGGAGTTTTTAAAGGAAAAGAAAGTAAGCAATAGGGATGTTTCCCGCTTTGATCTTGCTTGACGAATCAGTTCCACTGGATTGTCTGCCTGATTCACATCCAGGGGCTCAATCAAGAGGTGAATGATGCCATTGCAGCCCAGACCAATGCCAAACTTCTGGTCATCCTCATCCGTGGTATCGTAGGTGACGAGCATGGATTTTTGCTGAAAGATGACTGCCTGTGCTTTGCGAAGCGCGTCTCCTTCGAGACATCCCCCACTAATTGCCCCCGTTAGCCTCCCATCCTGAGTTACCAGCATTCGCGCTCCAGGGCGTCTGTAGGCTGATCCATCGACCTGCACCACCGTAGCCAGGGCCATGGCATGCCCCTCCGCTTTGGCTAGATCATAGGCATCAATCAGCTTGGCAAATTCTTTCATTCAGCAAGTTGCGAGCTAGGAGAGGAGGAAGCGTTTGGCTTTTGCAGAGAGAATAGGAGAGAGGAAAGCGTAGAAATCACCAAGTAGCCCACAAATGCGTAGACTGCACCTGGAAACTGGGCATTGAGCCCAAACCAATCACCAGTGGTGAATACAAAATAAAGGGCATAACTGCTCTTTAAGGCTTCCCAGCACCAAGCAAGGGGATTGCGGTCCATGAGTTCGGTGTAAGCAAACACCGTGAGGAAGACGAATCCTCCGTAGTAAAAGATACCAGGAGCCCCAATTGCTGCCAAATTGGAGAAGAGGTAACTCAATAGGAGCAGCAAGACAATCAGTTGTCCGAAACTCCAAATTCGCATCCCAGCGTTGAGTTCTGGGTTGTATTTGTCAAAATGATACACATCCTGAATCTTGGCTACCGGATGCTTCGCTGCCACATCACTGGGTCGCCATCCCAAGGGCATAAACCAAATTTTCAGCTTATCTCCCCAGTTTTTGGCACGCCAGGCATCTTGAATCAAGAGCCACAAATGCATGAAATTGATTTTGATGGGATTCCAGGTTTGTACCGGTCGAGTGACCCCATAGACCGCAGGAATATCGGCTCGTTCTTCTTGAAAGGTTCCAAACCACTTGTCCCAGAAGATAAAGATCTGTCCGTAGTTTTTGTCCAGGTATTCGGGATTGATCGCATGGTGTACCCGGTGATGGGCAGGGGTGACGATGATTTTTTCAAGAATACCCATGGAGCGAATGTGCTGGGTATGGTACCAAAACTGAGCAAATAAATGCAAGGGGGCTACCACGCCAATTACTTCAGGGGGTACACCCAGAAAAGCAGCTGGCAATAAGAAGACGGTGAAAATTTTAAAAATGGAGGAAATGCTTTGACGCAGGGCACAGGCTAGGTTAAATTCTTCGGAGGAATGGTGCACGATGTGATTGTTCCAAAAGATATTGTACTCATGCGCGATACGGTGGGTCCAATAGCCCGCAAAATCCAAGGCAAAAAAGGCAATGACATACACCGCCCAAGTAGCCTCAATCGTGAAAAAGGAGAATTGAGTGAAGAGCCATTGGTAGGAAATAACCGCCACACTCAGCCCAAGCACATCTTTGGTCACGTTGGTGATGCCCGAACTCAAACTTGCAATCATGTCCGAAACAGGAACGGTATCCTTTCCCTTCCAAATGCCCCAGGCTTTTTCAAGGAGTACCAGCACAAAAAATGCCGGCATTGCAATCAATAAAATCTTTCCGTACGCTTCCATAACTTCCTGCTATTTGCCTTAAATTTATTGATAAACTCCTATTGATTCAACTTTTGTTTGGATTCGAGAAAACTATCCTGAAAAAATTAGTTCTTGCAATCCCAAAATCTCCTGATTTCAACCCTTTCGTATGAATATTCCTAGTTTGGCCGCTATAAAAAAAGAGCTTTCCTACCTCGATGAAAAGGAGCTAAGTAGCTTAATCTTAGAATTGAGCAAGTTCACCCGGGACAACAAGGCATTTTTATACTTCAAACTCAACGAAAGGGATCAGCCCAGTCTATTTGTGGACACGGTGAAAGAGGAGTTGTATGAGTTGTTTCAAACAGCGAATACGACTTCTTTTTACCTAACTAAAAAATCAGCCCAGACCATCCGCCGGAAACTCAACAAGGCGCTCAAATTCAGCAAAAACAAAGAGGACCAGGTGGAATTGCTGCTTTATTTCTGCGAGCAACTTAAAAAATATGGGTATTTGAAGTACCAGCATCCGATCCTTCAGTCCCTGTTTTTGAAGCAAACAGAGAAAATCCAGAAAAACATCGCTGCCCTGCATGAGGATCTGCAATACGATTACAGCATGAGATTGGATGAAATTTTAGGAAAGTAGCCTTGAATTCTCCATTTATTTTAACCTATTTGACTTAGAATCACGATTAACTTAACCCATGAAACAAGCCTTTCGATTACTTCCTTTCCTGATGACTTTCCTAATTGGTTTCACTGCTTTTGCGCAGGAGATCAAATGGGACAAGAAAGGGGATACCTATTATTCGGTCGTAAAAAATGAGATTTTCCGACACTCCTTACCCAATACGGTCGGAGAGAAGTTAATTTCTACGGCTCAACTTAGCCCAAAAGGCCAGGCACCCCTTTCCATTACCGACTTCGCGTTTTCTGCTGATGGGCAGAAAGTATTGATCTACACCAATACCAAGGCGGTGTGGCGTCTGCAAACGCAAGGAGACTATTGGGTGTATGAACTTGCCACTGGGAAATTAACGCAGGTAGGAGAGAAGCTTCCTGAAAGTTCCTTACGCTTCGCCAAATTCGCTCCAGATGCTTCTCAAGTGGCTTTTGTGAGTGAATTTAACTTGTATGTTCAGGACTTGACTTCTGGTCAAATTACTTCCTTAACCACCGATGGTACCCGGAAGCTGATCAACGGAACCTTCGATTGGGCCTATGAGGAAGAGTTTGGATGTCGCGATGGCTTCCAATGGAGCCCTGACGGGAAGCGTATTTCGTTTTGGCAAATCGATGCCAACCAGATTCGTGATTACTACATGATCAATACCACCGATTCGATTTATTCCCAAATCATCCCTGTAGAGTACCCCAAAGTGGGAGAATCTCCCTCACCGGCAAAAATTGGAGTAGTCGAATTGAGCACCAAACAGACTACCTGGCTCAATATCCCAGGAGATCCACAGCAGCATTATTTGCCTCGAATGGAGTGGAATTCACCAGAACTCTTGCTGGTGCAGCAACTCAACCGCAAGCAAAATCACAGTAAAATCTTAGGCGTCAATGTAACGACTAATGTGGCGAATCTCATTTTCGAGGAACAGGACGAGACCTGGATCGATGTATTGTCTAGTTGGGAAAATACCTATGGGCTTACCTACAGACACGAGTTCAAATGGATCAATGCAGGCAAGGAATTCCTATGGTTTAGCGAGAAAGATGGCTGGAGACATTTGTATCGAATCGGTTTGGATGGAAAGGTTACTCCAGTGACAACTGGGGCTTATGATGTCATCAACCTATTGCAAGTAGATGAAAAGGCAAACCGAATCTATTTCCATGCGTCCCCAGATAATGCGACTCAAAAGTACCTCTACACGATTAGTTTAGATGGAAAAGGGAAGCCAAAGCGCGTCACTCCGATTGAATTGGAAGGTACGCATAGCTATGTTGTCTCACCGAGTGGTGGATATGCCCTTCATCAATTTTCCAACTACTACACCAGACCTGCAAGCGAGTGGGTGAGTCTTCCTGCTCACAAGCTTCTAGATCCGAATCAGGGGATTGACTCTCCCATGATCCCAAAAAGTAAGAAACCTGAAAATTTTGAATTTTTCAAAATAACCACTGCGGATGGTACTGAAATGGACGGATGGATGGTGAAACCCAAGAATTTTGATCCCTCAAAGAAATATCCAGTACTTTTCTATGTCTACACCGAGCCATGGGGTGCCAATGTAAAAGATAACTTTGGAGTGGGTAGAAATCGCCATTACCAAGGCGACCTAGCGGAAGATGGCTACATCTACATTTCCATTGACAACCGAGGCACTCCTGCACCCAAGGGTAGGGCGTGGCGGAAAAGCATTTACCGAAAAATTGGGCGATTAAACATCTCTGACCAGGCAGAAGCGGCCAAGCAGATCAGCCAATGGCCTTTTGTGGATCCTACCCGAATGGCTGTTTGGGGCCATAGTGGGGGAGGTTCCGCTACGCTAAACCTCCTGTTTCAGTATCCTGACCTCTTTCAAACCGGGATTTCCATGGCAGCGGTGGCCAACCAATTGACTTATGACAACATCTATCAGGAGCGCTACATGGGATTGCCCCAAGAAAACTTGGAAGATTTTGTGGCAGGATCACCCATTACGTATGCCAAAAACCTGAAAGGCAATTTATTATACATCCATGGCACGGGTGACGACAATGTCCACTACGCCAATGCGGAGATGCTAATCAATGAATTAATCAAGCAGGGCAAGCAATTTACGGTTATGCCGTACCCCAACCGGAGCCATGGCATTAACGAAGGAGAAGGTACAAACCAACACCTGCGTACCTTATTTACCCAATTTCTTAAAACGCATTGCCCTCCAGGAGGACGGTAATTCGCTAGAATTTTCTGAATTCCATGAAAAACACATTTAAAAGTTTAGCCGCGCTTAGCCTTGTGGGTCTGCCATTGTTGCTTAATTCTTCAGCATTGGCACAAAAAACAGCCAATCGTGCGGACACCCTTCGGGGAAGCATTACCCCAGAACGAGCCTGGTGGGACCTCAAGCATTACGATTTAACGGTCAATATTGACCCAAAAAATAAATCTATAAAAGGTTCAAATATAATAACTTACGAAGTAGTAAGTAATGCAACCATTTTACAGATAGATCTTCAAGAACCGCTGAAGATTACGGCAATCACACAAGGAGGGAAGCCGCTAACATTTCGCCGAGAAGGGGCAGTTCACTGGGTGACTTTGACTAAAAAACAAGAAGTTGGAAAAGTCGAACAAGTGCACATCAGTTACGAAGGTGTTCCTAAAGAGGCGATTCGTCCGCCTTGGGATGGTGGGATTACCTGGCAAAAAGATAGCAAAGGGCTTCCTTTTGTGGCTTCATCCAACCAAGGGATAGGATCCAGCATTTGGTGGCCAGTCAAGGACCATCCAGCCGATGAGGTGGACAGCCTGGATATGCATGTGACGGTTCCCAAGGGGCTAATGGACATATCAAATGGTCGTTTGGTCGAAATTGAAGTGGGCAAAGACACGGATACCTTTCATTGGAAGGTCGTCAATCCGATTAATGACTATGGAGTGAATATCAATGTGGGAGATTACGTCACTTTTGGAGAGAAATACGAAGGAGAAAAAGGCACGCTGGACATGGATTACTTCGTTTTGCGGGAGAATTTGGAGAAGGCAAAAGTCCATTTTCAAGATGCCAGACGCATGATGCAAGCCTTTGAGCACTGGTTTGGACCGTATCCGTTTTATGAAGATGGCTTCAAGTTGGTCGACGCACCTTATTTGGGCATGGAACACCAGAGTTCCGTGACGTATGGAAATGGCTACCAAAATGGCTATCGAGGCCGAGATCTCAGCGGAACGGGCTGGGGAATGAAATTTGACTTTATCATCATCCACGAAGCGGGACACGAATGGTTTGCCAACAACATTACCTACAAGGATGTGGCGGATATGTGGATTCACGAGAGTTTCACCAATTATTCGGAGAGTTTGTATTTAGATTACCATTTTGGCAAAGAAGCCGGTCAAGCCTATGTACGTGGTACACGGATGAACATTGCCAACGATATACCTATCATCGGCACCTATGGACTCAATAAGCGAGGTTCGGGCGACATGTATTACAAGGGAGGTAATTTGTTGAACATGATTCGAGAATTACTTCAAGATGATGACAAATGGAGATTGATTTTGAGAGGGTTAAATAAAGAATTTTACCATCAAACAGTGACCACCGAACAAGTCGAATCGTATATCTCTACCCAGGTAGGTTGGAATTTGGGGAAGGTTTTTGATCAATATTTACGGGATACACGCATTCCAATTTTGGAATACTACCAACAGGGAGGGGAAATTCAGTACCGATGGACCAATGCGGTGAAAGATTTCAACATGCCGGTGGATGTACTGCTCAATGGGAAAGCAGTTCGCCTTCAAGCGAAAACTTCTTGGCAGAAACTAGAGGTAGGTGATCCTCAAGAACTGTTAGTAGATCCTGATTACTATGTGGGTGTACTCAAATCTAGAGAATAGTCCATTTGAGCCTAAATGGATGTATTTTATGTTTTATAATTTATATTATGTTAAATAAAGATTTTTGACCTGTATCTATCCTTATTCCTTTCTACCACTCGGTACGATCCTAGGAAAATCTTAGAGTTGATGCCCACAGCCCCTCTTATGTACTCGATCTTTACTACCACAATACAAAATCTATAAACCTACCGTAGCTTTCCTTCTTCCTATTTCAATCTTCACTTCGAACATCTTATCCTATGAATAATTGGTTACCAACATTTGGACGTTTCGCAGGACCTTTATCTTTCCTCCTTATTTATTATTTAGTAGAAACTCCAGGGCTCGCTCCTGAAGGAAAATTGATGCTAGGTCTCACGCTTTGGATGGCAATCTGGTGGATTACGGAAGCTGTGCCTATTGCGGGCACTGCATTACTTCCGTTGATGGTATTGCCATTGGCAGGTGTTTTAAATCTAAAGCAGGTTTCGAATAACTACATGGATCCCACCGTGCTTTTGTACATGGGCGGATTTCTGCTGGCTACTTCCATTGAAAAATGGAACCTGCACAAACGGATTGCAATTAACATAATAAATTTATTGGGTACAGATTTAAGACGGATTGTGTTGGGTTTTATGCTCGCTACTGGGTTTTTATCCATGTGGATTTCGAATTCTGCTACAGCCTTGATGATGCTGCCTATTGGATTAGCTGTCATTGGGCAGTTCAAGCACCATTTAGGCGACGAAAATGGAATTCTATCGACTCATTTGGCCAAAAACATTCTTTTAGGTATTGCCTATGCCGCCTCTATTGGTGGTATGGCAACCCTTATTGGAACTCCAACCAATAACGTGTTGCGCGCAGTCGTAGAAAAGTTGTACAGCTTCACTATTGACTTCAACGAGTGGATGCTGTTTGCGCTGCCTTTTTCGATGGTTTTACTTGCTATTGCTTGGTTTTATCTGGTGAATTTTGGCAACCCGCTGCCCAAGAAATTCAACCTAACTGAAGCCAAATCGGTTATCCAAGACCAGCTAGTTTCTTTAGGTAAAATCACCTACGAAGAGAAATCGGTATTGGCGGTGTTTGGACTAGTTTGTTTTTGTTGGATTACGCGTAGTTTTTTGATTGCTCCTTACATTCCAGCATTAGACGATACGATTATCGCACTGCTGGGAGTTCTCCTACTTCTGCTCCTACCCTCTTCTGGAAAAAATGGCGAAAAGGGTAGAATTCTAGACTGGAATACTGCTGAACAAATTCCTTGGGGCGTTTTGATTCTTTTCGGTGGAGGTCTGGCCTTGGCCGAAGGTTTTAAAGAAACCGGGCTTTCTGATTGGGTTGGTCAACATTTGAGCCTTATCGAAGGGGTTGGTTTCTTTGTACTCCTGCTAATCGTCATTGCTGCGGTCAACTTCCTTACCGAAGTTACCTCCAACGTCGCCACTGCCTCCATGCTTCTGCCTATTTTGGCCTCTGTAGCGATCAAATTAGATGTTCACCCATTTGGATTGATGGTGGG
>CANGYY010000038.1 GCA_947458585.1 Cyclobacteriaceae bacterium
AAGCTTTACTCTTTGTTGTTGCGGTTTTTACAATGGCCCTCAGTTTTGAGGTGTCAGCGCAGCAACGGGTAATTACCGGCAAGGTAATTTCCGAGGAAGACGGTCTAGGGTTGCCAGGTGCAACGGTTCTCGTGAAAGGAACGACAGTAGGTACTACCACCGATTTGGATGGTAATTACTCTGTCAACGTTCCAGCGGGATCCGATGTATTGATTTTCTCTTTTGTGGGACTTAAGTCTTCAGAAGAGGCAATCGGTAACCGGTCCGTAGTCAATGTTACCCTGACTGTCGATGCAGCTCAGCTATCCGAAGTGGTAGTAACGGCGATCGGTATTGAAAGGGAGAAAAAAGCACTGGGTTACGCAGTAACTTCAGTGGACAATTCGCAACTGGAAAACCGTCCAGAAACTGACGTTGCCCGCGTATTGCAGGGTAAAGTACCTGGGGTAAACATTACCTCAACTAACGGTATGTCAGGTTCAGGTACCAACATGATTATCCGTGGTTACAAATCAGCCACAGGTAACAACCAGCCTTTGTTCGTTGTGGATGGTGTTCCTTTTAACACGTCTACTAACGCGCAGAACGGATTTACTACTGGTGGCGCGACTACCTCTTCTCGTTTCTTGGATATTGATCCAAACAACATCGAGAGCATGTCCGTATTGAAAGGACTTTCTGCAACTGTATTGTATGGTGACCAAGGTAGAAACGGGGTAATCTTGATTACTACCAAATCTGGTGCAACCAAGAGAAAAGCTGCTGAAGTAACGATCAACCAGTCCGTATTTACTAACGAGGCGGCTTCTTTGCCAACTTACGGTCAAATCTACGGTAACGGTTTCCAGCAAGCTCCTGGTTTCTTCTTCTCTAACTTCGGTCCAAGAATGGATCGAGGTTTGTTGATCAACCACCCTTATGCTACTTCCTCTGTTGCTGCTGTACGTAACGCATTCCCTCAGTTCTGGGTGGATGGTGTAGTAGGTGGAACTCCAGCGAAGTACGAATACAAAGCTTACAAGGATCCATCTGAGATTTTCTTCAGACAAGGTTTGGTGTCCAATACCTCTATTCAAGTAGCAGGTGGTGGAGACAAGACTGGTTTCAATGCTAGCTTTGGCTACACAGACGAAGAAGGCTTTGTGCCTGGTAACAACTTGGTGAAGTACAACTTCGGTTTGGGATTGAACTCTGCTGTGACAGACAAGCTTTCCATTAACTCTTCGTTTACCTTCGCTATTACAGATTTGGAGTCTCCTCCTGCTAACGCATCTTACGGTTCAGGTTCTGACATCCCATCTGTATTCGGACACGTATTGTTTACCCCACGTTCTGTGGATTTGGAAAACCTGCCGTTCGAAAACCCAGTAGATAAGAGCTCTGTATACTTCAGAGGTGGTAACGACATCACTAACCCGAACTGGTTGGTACGTTATTACAAGAATACTTCTGATGTGAAGCGTTTCTTTAACTCTACTTCCTTGAACTACGATTTCAACGATAACTTCTCCATGACTTACCGTCTTGGTTTGGATACGTACTCTGAATTGCAAGAGATCATGTACAACAAGGGTGGTGCTACTGCCAACTTGGCAACCAAAAATGGTTACTACAGAACCATTAACATCAACAACACCATCTGGAACCAAGATTTGATCTTGAACTGGAAGAAAGACTTGTCTGAAAAAATCGGCATGAGCGCCTTGGTGGGTGTGAACTCTCGATTTGACTCCTACATTCAGTCAGGTATCGCTTCTCAAGGTCAATTGGCTTTTGGATTGTTTAGACACTCCAACTTTGCTACTTCTGCAAGTACAGATGCCTATTCTGGTGGTGGTTTGAACTACGGTGTGGATGAGCGTAGATATGGTGTGTATACCAACATTACGTTGGATTACTCCGATTACCTATTCTTGAACTTGTCTGCTCGTAACGACTGGACTTCTACTGTAGAAGCTGAAAACAGAAGCATCTTGTACCCAGGAGGATCTGTTTCCTTCATTCCTACGACTGCTTTTGATTGGAATTCTTCTACTGTAAACGATTTGAAATTGCGTTTTGGTTACGGTACTTCTGCCGGTTATCCAAGCCCTTACAGCACGCGTAACGTATTGGCGCAGTCTGCAAGAGCTTTCGATAGAGACGGAGTAGTCACTACTACACACGCGGTATCCAACAACTTGGGTAATCCAAACTTGAAGCCTGAGCTTCATGGTGAAGCAGAATTTGGTGTGGAAGGTGTGATGTTCAACAACAAGTTGCGCTTTGACCTTTCTATCTATGAAAAGCAAACTAGAGATTTGATCACTAACGCTCCAATTGACCCAGCAACAGGTTTTACCTCAACTGCGATCAACATTGGTAAAATCAGAACTCGTGGTGCTGAATTCCAGGCTACTGTAACTCCAATCTCTACAGCCTCTGGCTTCGAATGGAGCTCTACCTTGAACTGGGGTACCTACAGAACTGAAGTAGTTGAGTTAGGTGGAGGTTTGGAAGAAGTAGTAATCGCTGGTTTTACCGATTTGGGTAACTTCGCGGTTCCTGGACAGCCTTTCAACATCATCAAAGGTATCGGTTTTGACCGTGACCCTGCGACTGGTCAGCCAATCATCCTTTCTTCAGGTGTGCACAAGCCAACTAATGAGCCTGTGATTTTGGGTGATCCTAACCCAGCTTGGACTGGATCTTTCATCAACAGCTTTACCTACAAAGGCTTTACGCTTTCTGCAATGATGGAATACCGTCATAAAGGTGTGATCATGTCTAACACAGTAACTGCTACCTTGGCTCGTGGTGTAACCAAAGATCCAGTAGCTGACCGTGAATTGACCTTCATCATGCCAGGTGTGAGACAAGATGGTACTAACGCTGATGGTACTCCTCGTTACATCCCTAACGATCGTCAAATCTCTGCAGCTGATTATTTCTTCTCTGGATACCAGGGAGCAACTGATGAGCCAAACGTATTTGATGGTTCTATGATCCGATTGAGAGAAGTATCTTTGGCTTATTCTTTGCCAAGCACTTTGATGGCTAAGACGCCTTTCAAGAGAGCTTCTTTCGCAGTGAGTGGTACTAACTTATGGTTCCTTGCCCTTAACTTCCCGCCAAACATGAACTTCGATACGGACGTATTGGGTACTGGTGTGGGTAACGGTCTTGGATTTGATTTCGTAACTGGACCTAGCTCTCGTAGATTGGGTGGAACATTAACACTTAGTTTCTAACCCCAAACTGAACTAACAATGAAAAGATTTATATATGGACTGACGTTGGCTGCCGGAATGGTTTTGGCTACGTCATGTGCGGATAAACTGGACGAGCTATTGGAAAACCCAAATGCAGTAAACGCAACTACTGCATCTCCGGACTTCCTATTGAACAGTATCCAATTGAACTACCAGAGTTTATGGTACGGTGTATCTGATCGCGGTGCTCGTTTGACTCGTCAGATTAACCAAGGCTCTGCCTTGTATGAGGCAGCTTACGCTGCTGGTGCTACCAACGGTACTTGGTCTAATGCTTATGCCAATATCCTTGCAGATATCGACTTTTTGATGCCTTTGGCTGAGAAGTCCAACTTGCAAAGACACATGGGTATTGCTAAGACCATCAAGGCCATGGTGTTGATGGATCTCGTAGATACCTACGGTGATGTACCTTACAGTGAGGCTTTGGATGCTGCAAACTTCAACCCTAAAGTGGACAATGGTGCATCTGTGTATGCTGCTGCGTTTGCTTTGTTGAATGAAGCTTCTGGTCACTTTACTGTGGCTAACTCCGGTGGTCTTCCAAACGATTATTTCTATGCTAGAAATTACACGCGTTGGAATCGATTGGTGAATACCTTGAAGTTGAAGTATTTCTTGAATACCAAATTGGTAGACAGAGCTGCTTCTACAGCAGGTATCAACGCCTTGATCGCTGGCAATGCTTTGATTGGAACTGGTGATGACTTCGTGTTCCGTTTTGGAACTACTGCTGCCGATCCAGATTCTAGACATCCTAAGTTTGGTGGTCAATACACTGCAGGTGGTGGTGATTACCAGTCTACTGACTTCATGCACCACTTGACTGTGGAAAAAGGTATTGACGATCCTCGTGTTCGTTACTACATGTATCGTCAAGTATTGACTAACACCACTAACGTGGATGAGCAAGAGTGTATTTCTCAAATCGCTCCTCCTCATTACTTGGTAGGTAACTACCCTTACTGTAATCCTGCGGGTAACAAAGGATACTGGGGTCGTGATCACTTGGATCCAGACGGTATTCCACCAGATGGTTTGAAGCGTACTGCTTACGGGGTATTCCCTGCAGGAGGTCGTTTTGATAACAACTCTGCTGTTCCTGTGAACAACCCTGCCTTGGGTAATAGAGGTGCAGGTCTTCACCCAATTATGTTGGCTGCTTACGTAGACTTCATGTTGGCAGAAGCTGCCTTGACTCTTGGTACTACTGGTAATGCGAAGACTTACATGCTCAATGGTATTCAAAAGCACATGGACTATGTTCGTGCGTTTGCGGTGGCTGGAGCTGAAGGTGCTACCATTACAGCATTTGAACCAGCTGCAACATTCTCTGCTCGTGTGACTAGCTACAGAGGTCTCGTAGGTGTTCAATACGATGCAGCAGCAAACGATGATCAGCGCATGAGTGTGATCGCTAGAGAATACTGGTTGTCTTTGTTCGGAAATGGCAAGGAGTCTTACGACTTGTATAGAAGAACTGGTAAGCCTACTCGTATGCAGCCTGGATTGGAGCCAATCACTGGTCCGTTTGTTAGATCATTCTTGTATCCTAACAACTACATTGTGACCAACACCAATGCTGTTCAGAAGGCGAATCTAGCGACTCAAGTGTTCTGGGATAAGAATCCTGCTTCACCTTGGATTTATTAACCTTATAAACTAGAAAATATGAAAACGCTAAAATATAGTTTCGGCTTATTGGCAATGGCAGTCATCTTTCTAAGCTCTTGTCGTGACTTTGTGGAACCAAACGTTCCTTACAAAGATTTCGATACGGGAGCTTACTTAAGAACCATTTCCAGAACAAGCACTTCCTTCAACTTCTTCAACTTGCCTACTTCTAAGTTTGCATTGACGGTTGAAGCAGTAGATGTGGAAGACGGAAAGACAGTACAAACTGTTGAAGTACGTGTACGTCACAGACGTTTGATCCCTGGTGTAGGTTTGAGATATACTCCTGCAAATGATGTGTTGGTGAAGACGCTTCAGGCTTCTGACTTTACTACAAACACCTCTTCTCGTTTCTTAAGATCTACTTTTGAAGTGACGGCTGCTGAAGCCATTGCTGCGGTAGGTTTAACAGCGGCGGGTATCAATGGTGGTGATGTATTTGAATTCAGATTGGTCTTGAATGACAAGTTTGGAAGAAGATTCAGCTCAGACAACGTAACTACTAACGTGGCTGGAGCGCCATTCTATGACTCTCCATTCCAGTATCCAGTGACCGTAGTTTGTCCTGTGGCTACTACCTATGCTGTGGGTTCTTACAGATTGAGACAAACTCAGGGTGGTGTTGATCCATTCTTCGGCAATCCTACTCGATTTGTAGAAGAGAATGTAACCCTTGCAGCTGTAGCATCCAATAGCACACAGCGTGTATTCACTGTGAAGTATTTGGGAGGCTTTGTTTCTCGTCCTTTCACAGTACAATTCTCTTGTGGCAGCGTAATTAAGCCTAAGGAAAGTGCTGGTGTTGGTTGTTCTGCAGTTGACCTAAGCTGGGTTTCTGATAACAGCAATCTTGCCACTTACAATCCTAATGACGACAAGGTTATTGTTGTGAATTTTGTGGATGATGTGGATAGCAGCTGTAACATTAAAGCCCCAGTACAGTTTACATTGACTAAGAATTAATTTTAAAATGGGCAGCTTTAGCTGCCCATTTTTTTAACTTATATAAATCGGATATTCGGATAAGCAATTATTAAATCCTAATTTTTCCATTTAGATTTGATCTTTATCATTTCGCACCATGGATAAATTTACCTATATCGCCAATGCCCATGTCTCCTACATCGACGAGCTCTATGCGGCATACAAAAATGATTCAGCAAGTATTGATTCGAGCTGGAAAGAGTTTTTTGATGGCTTTGATTTTGCCATTGCACATTACGGAGAGGGATTAGGCCAAAGTGCTCCGGTTGAAGCATCTAAATCTGCTGCTCTTTCTGGTACAATTATGCACGTGGAAAATCTCCCGAAGGAGATTCGCGTACGTGCATTGATCCATGGGTATCGTTCCCGTGCACACCTCCGATCCAAAACCAATCCTGTTCGTGAACGTCGTGATCGGAAGCCACTCATCGATCCTGAAAATTTTGGTTTGGGCGTAGAGGACATGTCCACTGTTTTTGAAGCAGGTAAAGAAATTGGCATTGGAGCAGCAAGCTTGTCTCAAATTCTTCAGGCACTTAAAACTATCTACGAAGGCCCGATGGGCTTTGAATTTTTGTATATCCGCGATGCGGAAATGTTGGATTGGTTCAAATCCAAGGTGGAGAAAGAAGCCTTGGCATTCGCTCCTTCGCATGAAGAGAAAAAGCGGATACTTTTTAAATTGAATCAGGCAGTAGTATTTGAAAACTTCCTCCATACCAAATACCTAGGTCAAAAGCGATTCTCCCTAGAAGGAGGAGAAAGCACCATTCCCTTCCTCGATGCGGTAATCAACACGGCAGCTCAGCATGGAGTAGAGGAAGTGATGATCGGCATGGCGCACCGTGGGCGATTGAATGTGCTCGCCAATGTGATGGGCAAGACCTACGAACAAATCTTTTCCGAGTTCGAGGGCACTGCCAAGCCTGACTTGACTATGGGTGATGGGGATGTGAAGTACCACATGGGTTATTCCTCGGATATCCAAACGCCCGAGCAGCACAAGGTTCACCTGAAACTTGCTCCCAACCCTTCCCACCTTGAAGCAGTAAATCCTGTAGTAGAAGGATTTTTGCGTGCCAAGATTGATCATGCCCACAAAGGGGATGCTAAAAAAGCATTGCCAATTTTGATTCATGGAGATGCAGCAGTGGCTGGTCAAGGAATTGTCTACGAAGTCACTCAAATGGCAGGCCTAAAAGGATACAATACCGGGGGTACCATTCACTTTGTGATCAACAACCAGGTAGGGTTCACTACCGACTTTGACGATGCGCGTACGTCTATCTATTGCACGGACGTAGCCAAAATTATCGACGCTCCAGTCATTCACGTCAATGGAGACAATGCCGAGGCGGTAGTTTTTGCAGCGAGATTGGCGGCTGAATTCCGTCAGAAATTCAATAAAGACATTTTTGTAGACATGGTTTGCTACCGTCGTCACGGGCACAATGAGTCTGATGAACCGAAGTTTACGCAACCTGAATTGTACAACATCATTTCCAAGCATCCCAATCCACGTGAAATCTACATCAAGCGCTTGACCGAGCGCGGTGATTTTGATGCCAAGATTGCAGCACAGATGGACGAAGAATTCCGTCAGCTCCTACAGGATCGTTTGAATATGGTGAAGGAAAAGCCTTTGCCTTACCAGGCTACCAAGTTTGAAACGGAGTGGGCCAACCTACGACGTTCCAAGCCGGAGGATTTTGAGCAATCCCCTGAAACAGGAATTACTCAAGAGCAAATCGAGAAAGTGGCAGAAGCCATCACACTGATTCCGAAAGGATTCAAGCCAATCAAACAGATCGAAGCGCAGATGAAGCAGCGCAAGGAGATGTTCTTTGAAACCAAAGAATTGAACTGGGCCTCTGCCGAATTGCTTGCTTACGGATCCTTGCTTTTGGAAGGTAAAACCGTTCGACTTACTGGTCAGGACGTGCAGCGTGGTACCTTCTCGCACAGACATGCGGTCATCCACGATGCCAACACCAACCAGCCGTTCAACTCCCTTTTGGAGATGAAGGATAGAAAGGGTCAGTTTTACATTTACAACTCCCTACTTTCTGAATATGCGGTACTTGGATTTGAATATGGCTATGCCATGGCAAATCCACATTCCCTCACCCTTTGGGAAGGGCAGTTTGGTGACTTTGCCAATGGTGCGCAAACGATGATTGACCAGTTTATCTCCTCTGGAGAGTCCAAGTGGCAAAAAATGAATGGTATCGTGATGCTTCTTCCACATGGCTACGAAGGTCAGGGTCCTGAGCACTCCAATGCCAGACCAGAGCGTTTCTTGCAGCTTTCTGCGGAGTACAACATGGTGGTAGCGAATGTGACCGAGCCGTCTAACTTCTTCCATTTGCTAAGAAGACAGCAAGCTTGGGAGTTTAGAAAGCCTTGTGTGGTCATGTCTCCAAAGTCCTTGCTACGTCATCCTAAAGTGGTGTCTCCGCTGAAGGAATTTACTTCAGGTAGATTTAGAGAAGTGCTACCTGATACCACGGTAAAGGCAAAAGATGTCAAGCGCGTGATTTTGTGTACTGGAAAAGTGTACTTTGACCTAGAAGAAGCACGGGAAAAAGAAAAGAACACGCAGGTAGCTCTCGTTAGAGTGGAGCAATTGCATCCACTTCCTAAAAAACAAATCATGGATGTGCTGAAGTCCTACAAAGGAGCAGAGGTGGTTTGGGTACAGGAAGAACCTGAAAACATGGGGTATTGGAACTACTTGCTTCGCTTGTTGTACCAGGAACTTCCGATGCGGGTGATTGCCAGAAAGCCAAGTGCTTCTCCTGCTACAGGATACAACAAGGTACACGTGGAAGAGCAGCGCAACCTAGTAGCCCAAGCCCTTAGCCTTTAAGTAAGGGAACATTTCATTAAAATCTGTAAAAAACACCAAGGAAGCGATTCCAAGGAGAAATAGAGAAGACCATGAGCAAAGAAATGAGAGTACCTACCGTAGGAGAATCCATCTCAGAAGTTACCGTAGGACAATGGTTTAAAAAAGACGGAGATCTCGTCCAATTGGATGAGGTACTCTGCGAGTTGGAATCTGACAAAGCAACCTTTGAGTTCCCGGCTGAAGCAAGTGGAATCCTTCGCATCAAAGCGAATGTAGGGGATACCGTGGAGATTGGTGGACTAGTTTGCATCATTGAAGAAGCAGCATCAGCACCGAGTCCAGCACCAGCACCAGCGCCAACGGCCGCCCCTGCAGCTGCTCCAGGAGCCACTTCTGCTCCTTCAGCAATCAAGGAAATGATTGTGCCTACCGTGGGCGAATCCATCACTGAAGTGACCCTTGCCAACTGGCTCAAGAAGGATGGGGACTTAGTGACCTTGGATGAAATCATTGCAGAGGTAGATTCCGATAAGGCTACCTTTGAACTTCCGGCTGAAGCTACGGGCATTTTGCGTCAAGTAGCCAAGCAGGGGGATGTATTGGAAATTGGTGGATTGATCTGCCGAATCGAAGTAGGAGGATCCGTGGCAACTCCAAGTGACACTGCTCCAGCACCTACTGCTCCTGTGGCAACCCCAGCGACTTCTTCTGAAAACTATGCCACAGGACATGCTTCTCCTGCAGCCTCCAAGATTTTGGCCGAAAAGGGAATCTCTGCTGCAACAGTAGCCGGAACGGGCAAGGATGGACGCGTGACCAAAGAGGATGCGATGGGAGCTTCAACCCCAGCAGCAGCTCCGGCACCTTCTGCTACTCCATCAGTAGCAGCGACAAGTCCAGCAGTAGCGCCTACTGGTTCTAGTGTTAGAGGCCAGCGACGCGAGAAAATGTCTTCCTTGCGCAAGACCGTTTCTAGACGCTTGGTGGCTGTTAAAAATGAAACAGCCATGTTGACCACCTTCAATGAGGTCAACATGAAGCCTATCATGGATCTCCGATCCAAATTCAAGGATCAATTCAAGGAAAAGCATGGCGTAGGACTAGGATTTATGTCCTTCTTTACCAAGGCAGTTTGCGTGGCCTTGCAGGAATGGCCTGCGGTCAATGCACAAATCGATGGCAATGAACTTGTTTTCAATGACTTCTGTGATATTTCTGTAGCGGTATCTGCCCCGAAAGGCTTGGTCGTTCCGGTGATCCGAAATGCGGAGAATCTTTCCTTTGATCAAATTGAAAAGGAGATTGTGCGTCTTGCTGGCAAGGCGAGAGACAACAAGCTTTCGATCGAAGAGATGACTGGTGGAACCTTTACCATCACCAACGGTGGGGTATTTGGGTCCATGATGTCGACTCCAATCATCAATGCGCCACAATCGGCTATTTTGGGCATGCACAACATTGTGGAGCGCCCCATTGCTGAAAACGGGCAAGTGGTCATTCGTCCCATGATGTATTTGGCCTTGTCCTACGATCACCGCATCATCGATGGCCGTGAATCCGTAAGCTTCCTAGTTCGAGTAAAGCAATTGCTCGAAGACCCGACGAGGTTAATGTTTGGGGTTTAAGGGAAGAGGCAAGAAACAAGATACCTGCCTGCGGTAGGCAGGCAAGAGCCAAGAAACAAGAAGCAAGAAACGAGAAATAAGAGTCAGGAAACGAGACGAGAGGTCTTGTTTCTTGCCTCTAGACTCTAAACTCTAAAAAAAATGTACGACGTCATCGTAATCGGATCAGGACCAGGGGGCTATGTAGCCGCTATCCGTGCTGCCCAGTTGGGTATGAAAACAGCCTTGGTAGAGAAATATTCCACCCTAGGTGGTACCTGCTTGAATGTAGGCTGCATCCCTTCCAAGGCATTACTCGACTCTTCGGAGCATTACCACAATGCTGCCCATACCTTCACTACCCACGGCATCTCGCTGAAGGGCTTGTCGGTCAACCTTCCTCAGATGATTGCCCGCAAGGATGAGGTAGTCACGCAAAATGTGGATGGTATCCAGTTTTTGATGAAAAAAAATAAGGTGGATGTGCACCAGGGCTTGGGCTCATTTGTGGATGCGCATACCATCAAGGTAACGAAAGCCGACGGCTCATCTACGGATATCCAAGGCAAAAACATTATCCTGGCTACAGGTTCTAAGCCAGCGAGCCTGCCCTTTATCAACCTAGACAAAAAGCGAATCATCACCTCCACGGAGGCTTTGAAGATGAAAGAAATACCGAAGCACCTGATCGTCATTGGCGGGGGTGTGATCGGGATGGAGTTGGGCTCTGTGTATGCTCGCCTTGGTGCTAAAGTGTCTGTAGTAGAATACATGGACTCCATTATCCCTACGATGGATAAGACCTTGGGCAAGGAGCTGCAAAAATCCCTCAAGAAGCTAGGCTTTGAATTTTACCTTCAACACAAGGTAACTGGAGTAGAGAACTTAGGTAAAGAGGCGGTGGTCAAGGCAGAGAATAGCAAGGGTGAAACTGTGGAGATCAAAGGAGATTACGTGCTCGTATCCATCGGTAGAAAGCCCTACACCGAAGGTCTCAATGCCACTGCTGCAGGGGTAGTGCTTACCGACCGAGGTCAAATTCAAGTAAATGATCACTTGCAAACCTCCGTGCCTCATATCTACGCCATTGGCGATGTGGTCAAAGGTGCCATGCTTGCCCACAAGGCAGAGGAGGAAGGAGTTTTTGTAGCGGAGACCATCGCTGGACAAAAGCCGCACATCAACTACCTTTTGATTCCTGGTGTCGTGTATACTTGGCCTGAGGTAGCAGCTGTAGGCCATACCGAAGAACAATTGAAGGAGCAGGGCAGAGCTTACAAGGTGGGCAAGTTTCCTTTCCTCGCCTCAGGTAGAGCTCGTGCTTCCATGGATACGGATGGACTCGTAAAAGTCCTTGCGGATGCGACGACTGACGAGATCCTTGGGGTGCACATGATTGGCCCACGTACAGCCGACATGATTGCCGAAGCGGTGGTAGCGATGGAGTTTCGTGCTTCAGCAGAAGACATTGCAAGAATGTCTCATGCGCACCCAACCTACACCGAGGTATTCAAGGAAGCCTGTTTGGCGGCTACTGCCAACCGCGCCTTGCACATCTAATCGTTTGAAACACTTTCAAAAAGCCATTTTCCTTCAAGAAGATGGCTTTTTCTTTTCCTAAAAATTGACTTAATTTCTTCATGAAGTTGAAAATAGCGATCCTTGGAGCCGGTAATTTGGCCTGGAACTTGGCTCCTGCATTGGAAAATGCGGGACATGAACTGACGGAAGTGTACGCTCGTGATATTCGAAAAGCCAAAGAAATCACCGAACGTGTGTACAATGCGGTTCCAAAAGATGAGTTGGATTTTTCGGAAAGTAAGGCAGAACTATTTATTCTAGCGATCAAGGATGACGCACTCGCAGAGGTGGCAGATCAGGTGATTTTACCTGAGGGAAGCATCTTGGTGCATACCTCGGGAGCAATGCCCATGGAAGTCTTGGCTCAGAGTTCGGCCAGTTACATCGGTGTTTTTTATCCCTTACAATCCTTTACCAAAGGCAAGAAAGTAGACTTTGAGGAAGTGCCCTTTCTCCTAGAATCCGAAGATGAAGGCACCTTGCAACGCCTTAAAAAAGTAGCCAAAAGTCTTTCACCTCTGGTGCATACATTGCGGCACAAGGAACGGGAGGCGGTTCATGTGGCGGCGGTTTTTGCGAGCAATTTCACCAACCACATGCTGCGAATTGCCGAAGAGATTCTCCATCGACAGGGGCTTGACCGAGAAATTTTGAAGCCTTTGATTATTGAATCGATTTCCAAAAGTTTGCAACTCGGTGCCAAGAAGGCTCAAACGGGCCCTGCCATTCGGGAAGATTACGAAACGCTGGAAGCCCATCATCATTTTTTGGGGTACAACGAGCAGCTGGCGGAGATTTACCGCCTCATTTCCCAGGACATCATCGATAGCTGATTACTTCTTGGATAGTCGTCTATCGAGTTCCAGTAGTGTGTGCAGGAGTACATTGGCTCCTTTGGCAATGGCTTCTGGACTGGAATATTCTTCGGGAGCATGGCTAATGCCGTCCTTGCTGGGAATAAAAATCATGCCCATGGGTGCAATTCGAGCCATTTCTTGCGCGTCATGCCCTGCTCCACTGGGGAGGCTTTTGGTGGTGTATCCCAATTTTTTGGCCTGCGCATCAATCACTTCTCGGATCATGGGATCCGCTAATGCAGGTTTGCTAGCCACTTCAATGTGTTTAATCTCCAAGGTAGTTCCACTCTCCACAGCCAGTTGCTTGGCAATGGCTTCCAATTCTGCATACAGTTTCCAGATTTTTTCAGAAGACAGATCTCGGATTTCTAAGTTGAGTTTCACTTCTCCCGGAATCACATTTCCTGCACCTGGAAAGGCCTGAATTTTCCCTACAGTGCCTACTTGACGGCCCTCATCTCTTGTAATGACTTCATTTACTGCCAGCGTAAATCGTGCTGCGGGAAGCATGGGGTCTTTGCGTACGTGCATGGGTGTAGTGCCCGCATGGTTGGCCTTGCCTTTGAAGGTAAATTCCCACCATTCGATGGCCACAATTCCCTCGACTACACCGATGTCCAATTTCTCCGTATCCAAATTACCCCCCTGTTCGATGTGTAGTTCGAGAAAGGCTGCAATCGCACCCTTTGGGCGTGCCAGGCTCGCGATTTGGCTAGGATCTCCTCCCAGTAAGCGGATTCCTTCGGCATGGGTGACGCCTGCATTACTTTGGCCTTGGAGTGCTTGAGCACTTAGTCCTCCGACCAGGGCTCGACTGCCAATGACTCCGCCTTCCTCATTGGTAAAGATGATTACCTCCAGGGGGTGTGCTGTCTGTACGCCGGCCTCCTTCAGTGTTCTGACCACTTCTATGGCTCCCAATACCCCCACGGGGCCATCGTAATCTCCTCCATTAGGTACCTCATCAATATGGGATCCAAGACTAATCGGTTTTAAGTCTGGGTTTTTACCGGCTTTTCGCCCGATAATATTGCCTGCAAAATCTACCGAAACTTCTAGACCGGCAGCAACAAGTAGCTCCTTGACGTATGGTCTGGCAGCAATATCATGCACCGAGTAGGTCACCCGATCTGAGCCACCCTTTTCATTTTTACCATAGGTGGCCAAGGTGCTGAGAGATTGGGTGAGTCGCTCGGAATTCACTTGGAGGCTTTGGGCAAAGGAAGTCCCAAGGCTTGCGAGCATAAATGCGGAAATCAGGAGGAGGTACTTCATTGAAAAAAGGAGTGAATCGGTCAGAAATATGCAAAAAAAAAGCCCTTCGTGCGAAGGACTTTCAATTTATTTGAGCCAGGCTAGGCTAACTTCATCGGGGGCTTTGATTCGATCTGCCAAGCGCATGTATCGATCCGCAAGGCTAGCGAGGTACTCCTGTGCCTTGGCAGCAGCAGCATCCAAGCCAGTGAGCGATTCGATTTTCCAGTAATCTACTAGGTGCTCGATGATGCGAGCATAATCCCAGCCGGTATAGACACCAATTTTCTGTGTGATTTCTGCGAAGTCCTTGTAAATGCTCGGACGACTACTTCCTTCGCCCATCAGGGCTGCAGGCATGACGATTTGCTTGCGCATCATCTTTTCGAAGGCAGTGATCGCTCCGCTAGGGTCAATGTCGAAGATTTTGGACATAAAACTCTTATATGCCTTTTCATGTCTTGCTTCATCCCCTGCGATGGTTTTGCAGATTTTGGAAAGCAGGTGATCTCCCGCCTTGTCCGCAAGTTTGCCGGTATTTACGTGCGAGATTTTGGTAGCACGCTCTTGGAAAGAGGTGTAAATCATCGCTTGGTAGGGATCCGATTCTGATTTAGGATCAAATCCGTTGGTGATCAGGCGGTGGATGGTTTGTTCGACCACGCGCATATCCACTCTTCCAGTGAGGTAAAGGTACTTGTTGAGCAGGTCACCGTGGCGATTTTCTTCTGCCGTCCAAGCCTTGGACCAGCGTACCCATCCAGAGGGGGAGAGCAGGCTTTTGTCTACATTGATCCCTTCGAGGAGGTTGAAGTAGGTCTGGTAGGAAGGCAAGGCCTCTTCGGTAATCATGTTGCCTACCAAGGAGGTTAATACCGTATCGGGGATTCCTGCTGCACGCTGCTGTAGCAACTTGACTTCCTCCATGGCATCCGGATTAGAAAAATCAGGTAAAAAATCCGTAGGCTGCCAGCAATCCTCTGGATCTACCAGCACAGTATCTACGGCATGGCCTACAAAGTCATCTAACTGGGAGATGACTTCCATGTTTTTTTCTAATTCGTAATTGATTTCTTTAGAGTTCATCTTTTGGATGTAGTTTCTAGGTTGAAAGCGAAAACTTGAGTGAAGATAGGTTTTAAAGATTGAAAATTGATTTTTAAACCTGATTTTGACTCGAGGATTCCACAAGCGGTCAAATGGCGACCCAATTTCCTTCTTCACAGAGATTCTCAGAAAGTAAAAGAATCCTATTTCTTTGAAATTAAATTTTGAAGAAGGCTACATCTATAGTAAGCAAAAAATGGGTAGAATAGTTCAACTAAAAAGTGACTACCCATCTTCTAAGTCCCCTAGACGGGTTTTGAAAAAACGATTTTTTTGATTCCTTTCTTAAAGATCTTAACTTCCCGTATCCCCAACTCCCTAGAGCCATGAAACGCTACTTAATTTTTGGAATAACTTTTCTTTTGGTTAGTGCTAGTGTGGCACAACAAGCCGCTATTGACTATTCGAAACTTTCTGATGCAGGGCGTCTTCAGGCAGCCAAAGAAATCGCTCAAGCTACGATTTTGGTAGACGGACACGTGGACCTGCCTTATCGGATGAAAGTGGGTGGATTTACCTTGCAGCGAGAGGTCTTGGATGTATCTGTGCGTACCCCGGATGGCAACTTTGACTATCCTCGTGCCAAGGAAGGCGGGCTAGATGCTCCTTTTATGTCCATTTACATCCCAGCAGGAAATCAAGCGATTCCGGGAGCATCCAAGGCCCTTGCCGACTCCTTGATTTTGATGACGGAAAGGCTGGCAGCGACTTTTCCCGATAAGTTTGCCATGGCCTACAGTCCGGAAGACATCGAGACGAACTTTGCAAAGGGGCTAATTTCCCTTCCTATGGGGATGGAAAATGGAGCCGGTATTGAAGATGACTTAGGCAATGTTGGGTATTTCTATCAGCGGGGTATTCGCTACATCACGCTTACCCACGGCAAAGACAACCTAATCGGCGATGCGAGCTACGATACCACAGCTACCTACGGGGGGCTGAGTGAGTTTGGGAAAAAGGTGGTAGCCGAAATGAATCGGGTAGGAATTATGGTCGATCTAAGTCACGTCTCGGATAATACCTTTCGAGATGCCCTTGCAATCAGTAAGGTCCCTGTGATTGCCTCACATTCTTCTGTTCGGAAATTTACACCTGGCTTTGAGCGCAACATGAGTGATGAATTGATCCAGGCGCTTGCAAAAAATGGAGGGGTAATGCTCATTAATTTTGGGGGAACATTTATTGATTCCGCCTATGCTACAGGATCTGCTCAAGTCCGTGAGCATGTAGTCAACTGGCTTGCAGAAAATAACCTTTCGCGAAGAGATCCTAAAGCCCAAAAATACATCCAAGAATACACTGCCCAGCACAACCCTTTTCCCACTGTAGCCCGGGTTGCGGACCATTTTGATCACGTGGTTCAGCTCGTGGGCATTGACCATGTGGGCCTAGGCTCAGATTTTGATGGAGTAGGAGATTCCTTGCCGACAGGGTTAAAGGATGTTTCTATGTTTCCCAATCTCCTTGCGGAGCTGCTGAAACGGGGGTATTCAAAAGAGGATCTTGAAAAAATTTGTCACAAAAATGTTTTCAGAGTGTGGCGTGCCGTGTCTGAATTTGCTGAAAGTCAGAACTAGAGTCATTAATTGATTGGTCTTTTTTTTTAGCTAATCCCAGAATAAGGACGGCTTCTTGGCGGGTCCAACGTGCCTAGCAATTCAAGCGTTTTGGCGAGTTTTTCTAAATTTTCTGCCAAAATTTCATGATTAAAGTCAATTTTTTATCTTTTTAGGACAGAATGGCTGAAAAATTAGTTTGGTGGTCATTTTGCTGAATAGTCCAAAGCGAAAGCAAGGAAACCTAAACCAAACCAGACCATGGATTTTAAGCAGTTTACCACCAAATCTCAGGAGGCGATTCAAAAGGCAGCTGAACTAGCAGCAGCTGCAGGAAGTCCAGCGATTGAGACGGCCCACTTGCTGAAGGGGATATTTTTAGAGGATGAAAACGTTTCTCAATTTCTGTTACAAAAGTTGGGCGCTAGCCAGCAACTAATCAGCCAAAAACTAGACGAAGAACTTCAAAAACTTCCTAAAGTGAGTGGTGGGAATGCGCAGCCTTATTTGTCTTCTTCTTCAACGCAGGTACTGACCAAGGCGAAGGACTATTTGAAGACTTTTGGAGATGCCTATGTGGCCATCGAGCATTTGCTCTTGGCAGTGTTGGCTGGGAACGATACCGTGGCCCAGCTGTTGAAGAATCAGGGAATTACTGAAAAAGCGCTCTTAGAAGCGATTAAAGAACTTAGAAAAGGAACTAAAGTGACCGATCCAAACGCAGAGAGTACCTACAGGGCCTTGGAAAAATACTCCAAGAACCTCAATGAAATGGCCAAGAAAGGGAAAATTGACCCCGTGATTGGTCGTGACGAAGAGATCAGACGTGTGTTGCAGATTCTGGCTCGCCGAACCAAAAACAACCCAATCCTCTTGGGAGAACCAGGGGTTGGAAAGACGGCCATCGTCGAAGGTTTGGCGCAACGCATCGTCTCTGGGGATGTCCCAGAAAATTTGAAGTCCAAGACGCTCATTTCCCTAGACATGGGCCTACTCGTAGCGGGCGCCAAATACAAGGGGGAATTTGAAGAGCGTCTCAAGTCGGTGATCAAAGAAGTGACCGATGCAGAAGGGGAAATCATCCTATTCATTGACGAGATCCATACGCTAATCGGTGCAGGGGGTGGAGGCGAAGGTGCCATGGATGCGGCCAACCTGCTCAAGCCGGCATTGGCACGCGGAGAGCTGCATGCCATCGGAGCCACCACCCTGAAAGAATACCAGAAGTATATCGAAAAGGACAAGGCCTTGGAGCGTCGATTCCAGGCGGTGATCGTAGACGAGCCCGACGCGGCAGATGCGATTTCCATCTTGAGAGGAATTAAAGACAAGTACGAGCTGCACCATGGAGTCCGGATCAAGGACGACGCGGTGATAGCCGCGGTGGAACTTTCGCAGCGCTACATCAGCGACCGGTTTTTGCCAGACAAGGCCATCGACTTGATGGATGAGGCGGCAGCCAAATTGCGCATGGAGATTGATTCCTTACCGCAGGAATTGGATGAGTTGAACCGCCGCATCATGCAACTCGAAATTGAGCGGGAGGCTATCCGACGTGAAAACAACAAAGACAAGGAGGTAATCTTGAGCAAAGAGATTGCCGAACTTGGAGAGAAAAGGCAGTCTGTCAAGGCCAAGTGGGAGAGTGAAAAAGCCGTGATCACGGGCATTCAACGCGAAAAGGAAGCCATCGAAAAACTCAAGTTGGAGGCGGAACAAGCCGAACGTGCAGGAGACTTTGGGAAAGTAGCTGAGATCCGTTACGGGAAGATTGGGGAAGCGGAGAAAAAATTGGAGTCCTTCAAATCCCAACTGGCAGACATGCAGGCAGGCTCCCCTCTACTCAAGGAAGAGGTTGACCAGGAAGACATTGCTTCGGTGGTGTCCAAGTGGACGGGAATTCCTTTGAGCAAAATGATCCAATCGGAGCGAGAAAAATTACTCCACTTGGAGGATGAGTTGGGTCGACGCGTAGCCGGACAGCAGGAGGCCATTGTGGCACTTTCTGATGCGGTGCGTAGAAGTAGGGCAGGATTGCAGGATCCAAGACGACCTATCGGTAGTTTCATCTTTATGGGAACTACCGGGGTGGGGAAAACCGAACTGGCCAAAGCCCTTGCCGAGTACCTATTTAACGATGAAAATGCGATGGTGCGAATTGACATGTCGGAGTACCAAGAGCGACATTCGGTAAGCCGACTGGTAGGAGCGCCTCCAGGTTATGTGGGTTACGATGAAGGTGGACAATTGACTGAAGCGGTTCGTAGAAAGCCTTATTCCGTTATCCTCCTGGATGAGATCGAAAAGGCTCACCCGGACGTATTCAATATTCTTCTTCAGGTGCTGGACGATGGGCGACTGACCGATAACAAGGGGCGCCTGGCCAACTTTAAGAATACGATCATCATTCTGACGACCAACATCGGTTCGCACCTCATTCAGGAGCGATTTGCGGAAATGGAGGACTGGAATCGAGAAGAAGTGCTGGAGAAGACCAAGGCAGAGGTGTTTGACTTACTCAAAAAGTCTGTTCGTCCGGAATTCTTGAACCGAATCGATGAAACCATCCTTTTTGAACCGCTCAACAAGAAAGTGATCCGCAAGATTGTAGACATTCAATGGAGGGAGATTCAGAAGCGACTCGCCGATTCGAACATTCAAATCGAAGCGACTACCGAGGTACTTGATTTCTTGGGTGAGGTGGGTTTTGATGCCAATTTCGGGGCACGGCCACTGAAGCGCACCATGCAGCGCCTGATTTTGAATGAACTTTCCAAGCAGATATTGGCAGGCTACATCAAGAATGATGCGGCGGTGCTGGTGGATTTGGATGCCGATAAGCAGGTGTACTTCAAGAATTTGGAAGCACCTGTGGGCTTGAACTAACTTGAACCTTATTCATTGCAAAGAGGCCCCGCATTGCGGGGCCTCTTTGTTTTTCATTTATGGTGCTGAGTTGAAATTTTAAACCCTAGTCTGCTAATTGTGTTAGTATTAAAAAATCAATCGATGCTCTTTAGTGCTACTGACTCCCTTGCTGATATTTGGCAGACGCTCCTCCACGAGTTGCACCGTGGTGCCCTAGATCTCAAGCATCCCTTTCGATACCTAACCTTGGCCACAGCTGGAACCAATTTTCCTCAGGTTCGAACGGTGGTCCTGCGTCAAATCTCTGCTGACTTGGAATTTTTGGTATACACGGATGTTCGATCCACCAAAGTGCAGGAGCTGCTAGAAGTGCCTCGTGTTAGTTTGCATTTTTACCATCCCAAAAAACAGGTGCAAGTACGGGTCAAAGCCCTGGCTACAATTCATTTGGAGGATGAACTTGCTCAAGTACATTGGAATCGGGTTTCGGAGAAGAGGAGATCCGAATACCAGAGTAAATTGGATCCTGGGACGCGAATTGCAGCACCTGCAGCTGGTTGGGAGTCTACCATAGAGTCCTCCCATTTTTCAGTGTTGAAATTTTCACCCCTTTCCCTAGAAATACTTCAATTGGCCAGGGAAGGTCATTTACGAATCCAGTTTGACTTGGCTTCCGGATGGCAAGGGTCTTGGCTGGTACCCTAAGGGCATAAAAAAAGTCCCGAGGAATTCGGGACTTGGAAAGGAGTTACACCTTCATGATATCGACTTCCTTCTTGGTGAAGAGTTCGTCTATTTTTACGGAGTAGGCATCGGTGAATTTTTGAACCTGGTCTTCACCGCGTTTGATGGCATCCTCAGAAGCTCCTTCTTTTTGCAGTTTACGAAGGGATTCGTTGGTTTCCTTGCGTACAGAGCGAATGGAGATTTTACCTGTTTCACATTCTGCTTTAGCATTTTTCACGAGCTGAAGTCTTCGCTCTTCGGTCAAGGCAGGGATGGTCAAGATGATGATCTCTCCATTATTTTGTGGAGCAAGGCCTAGGTCGGAGTTGATGATGGCCTTTTCAATCTCAGAGATGAGGTTGCGCTCAAAAGGCTTGATAGCTAGTGTCCGTGCATCTGGAGTGTTGACGGAAGACACTTGAGAAAGTGGAGTAGGAGAACCATAATAGTTTACAAAAACCCCATCCAAAAGGTTGGGCATGGCCTTTCCAGCGCGAATTTTCACCAATTCTGCAGCAGTATGGTCTACTGCTTTTTGCATCAATTCCTTGGCTTCGTCAAGGTACAATTCGATTTCTTCCATGAGTTGGATTCAGTTTATACAGTGATCAGGGTTCCTATTTGCTCCCCATTAACCAGTTTGGTTAGGTTCTCGGTTTTATTCATGTCAAACACGATGATGGGGAGGTTGTTTTCTTGGCAAAGTGTGAAGGCTGTCATGTCCATGACATTGAGGCTTTTCTCATACACCTCGGTAAAGGAGATGTTTTGGTACTTAGTGGCAGTGGGGTCCTTTTCAGGGTCTGCGGTATACACACCGTCTACACGGGTGCCTTTCAAAACGACATCAGATTCAATTTCAATGGCTCTCAAGGCAGCGGTAGAATCTGTGGTAAAGTAAGGGTTACCAATTCCGGCGCCGAAAATGACAATTCTTCCTTTTTCCAGGTGGCGAATCGCTCTTCTACGAATGAAAGGTTCACACACACTTTCAATTTTGATTCCAGACATCAGTCGGGTATACAATCCGATTTGCTCAAGGGCGCTTTGTAGGGCCATGGCATTGATTAGGGTGGCAAGCATGCCCATGTAATCGCCTTGTACGCGGTCGATTCCGGACTTTTCCGCTTGCACGCCTCTAAAAATATTACCTCCTCCAATGACAATGGCGATTTCAACGCCCATGTCCTTCACTTTTTTTATTTCTTCCGCGTATTGCTGCAAGATTGCTGGATCGATGCCGTATTTTTTTTCGCCCATCAGCGATTCTCCGCTGAGCTTGAGCAGGATGCGTTTGTATTTCATGGAATGGTAGGTAAATACTTGGATAATTTATGCTTGCCAACGCTGAAAAAACTGATTAATCCATCAATTTTTCTGAGGGTTGCTCGACTGAATCATTTATTCAACCTAGCAAATATACTTGCTTCCCTTTAGAAATTTGCGCCTCTCGTAAAAATGAGGACAGATTCCCCTTATTCTTAGATGAATTTTTTCGCGAAGGTGATTCGTTCAATCTTAGAATTGAATGAGGATCTGGTTTTTTTCGACGGATTGCTTCAGGGAGACTTTGACTTCCTTCACTACCGCATCACCAGGGGATTTGATGCTGTTTTCCATTTTCATGGCTTCTAATATCAACAATACATCTCCTTTTTTGACTAGATCACCTGGGGCTACCTTCAAGTCCAAGATCAATCCAGGCATGGGCGCTTTGATTTCTTTTAGGCCACCAGCTCCAGTTGCATTCATGCCCATTTGCTCCAACAGTAAATCGAATCGATCTTTCAGTTGCAATGTGGTGGTCTTGTGCCCCAATCGGATTTGCAAACTTTTTGTTTCTAGGTCTAGATTCAGTAATTCTGCTTCCAAGGATCTAGACCCTTGAATGAGGTGGATTTTTCGATCTCCCATCCACTTGAGGTCCCAAGTGATGGCCTGCTGGTTGATAAGGGTACTTTCTTTATTTTTTTCTACTGAATAAGTAGCATCTTGGAGGATTACTGAAAACATTCTTGCTATTTTGCTTTTTAAACAATGAGTGCCAACTTCTGGCGCTTGCGAATTTCTTCAAATATGACTCAAAAACCGTTTTGTCCAAAAATTAATTTCAATACCTTCCTTCTTTCTTTTTTTCTCATCGTCTTGATGGGAGGTTTGGAAGGGTGTAAATCCAAATCAGGAATAGTAATTGAAGGGGGTGAGGAATGGGATTCCCTTCCTGGAGAGGAGGAGGATTGGTGGATAGAGGAAGAGCCGCTGTCCTATCAAGCAGCGGCCACGCGCAGCATGGATCTACTCCACATGGACTTGGAGCTTGCTTTTGATTGGAAAACCCAGCAGGTAATCGGAAAAGCCAAACTTCAGCTGACCCCTCATTTCTATCCCCAAAAGATGGTTGTCCTAGATGCTCAAGATTTTGAATTGGGCCGGATAGCACGAGTACATCAGGGGCAATTGGAGACCCTTTCTTACCGCTATGATGAGCAGGAATTGCAGGTGTATTTGACAGAAGAGTTGGCTCCAGGAGACACTGTAGAACTTGAAATTAATTATGTAGCCTTTCCAGAAAGAAACTCAGGTGAAGGGTCTGCAGCAATTACCGATACGAAGGGGCTTTATTTTATTGATCCCCTAGATACGATTCCAGGTAAGCCGACGATGCTTTGGACACAGGGAGAGACTCAGCACAGCAGCAAATGGTTTCCGACGATTGATCGTCCCAATGAGCGCCTCACGCATGATATTTGGTTGACCGTGCCGGACAGCATGGTATCCATTAGCAATGGGCGTCTCATCAAACAAGAGTCCTTGGGAAATGGCATGCGAAAAGATTACTGGAAAATGGATCTTCCCCATGCGCCTTACTTGGTAGCGATTGCGGTGGGTGATTTTGCCAAAGTGGCTGCTTCCCACGGGACTTTGCCCTTGGGCTATTATGTAGAAAAAGGATTTGAAAAAGGTGCTGCGAAGGTTTTTGCTTCTACCCCAGAAATGATTGCCTATTTTGAAAAGCGGCTAGGGGTACCATTTCCTTGGCAAAAATACGATCAGATCGTAGTTCGGGACTTTGTGTCTGGGGCCATGGAAAATACGACGGCTTCCATATTTATGGAGGAGTTGCTCTTGGATGAGCGCGAGGCCTTGGATTCGGAATGGGATTACATTATCGCACACGAGCTTTTTCACCAGTGGTTTGGGGATTTGGTTACGGCCGAATCCTGGTCCAATCTCACCTTGAATGAGGCCTTTGCGAATTACAGCGAATACTTGTGGAATGAAAAGCGCTACGGTCAAGATCAGGCAGACTTGAAGTTGGTGGTGGAAAAAGAGGGCTATTTTGAAGAGGCGGATCTGAATCCTAAGGAATTGATTCGATTCGAGTATGCGGATGCGGAGGAATTGTTTGATGCGCACAGTTACAATAAGGGCGGTTTGGTCTTGCACATGTTGCGTCGTGAGTTGGGGGATGCAGCTTTTTTCAAAGGGTTGAATGTCTATTTGACCCAACATGCATTCCAGGCGGTGGAGGCACACGATTTACGTCTAGCGATGGAGCGGGTAAGCGGTCGTGATTTGAATTGGTTTTTTAACCAATGGTTTTTTGATAAAGGGCATCCAGATTTGGCCATTGAGGTGGATTACTCTCAGCCGGAGAATTTACTGGTTAGTTTCTCGCAATTGCAAGGAGTGTATGGGAACCCAATTTTTCAGCTCCCGATCACTTTAAGTTGGTATGAGGGGGGAACTAGAAAAACCAAAACGGTACTTGTGACCGAAGAGGACCAGGAAGTGGCTTTGGAAAATGGCACTCCCATCTCTCTACTTTACGTGAATGAGGGACAGGAATTGCTGATGAAAGGCGGTCAGGTGTTGAGCAATGCTCAGTATATGCAGCAATTTAAGGAATCTCAATTGGGCGTGGCCCGGTTCGAAGCCTTAGATAGTTTGGCTGCTCGGGATGCTCGTGCCGAATTAATCGAAGTATTGCCAGTGGCAATCAAGGATTCTTTTGCTGCTGTTCGTGAGCGAGGACTTTCTTTGCTTCAAGCAGATAGCGGATGGAAAGAACTTTTGCCTGGAGTGGAGGCCGAGGTATACCGATTAGTAGAAGAAGATCCTGAAAACAAAGTGCGCGCAGGTGCTTTGGAAGTATTGACGGTATGGAATCCTACGGCCTATAAAGGAGCCATGATGCGTTTGGCTCGGGATCCTTCTTATTTGGTGGCGGGTGCTGCCTTGATGGGTTTGGCAGGTGTGGAAGAACCAAAAGTGGACCTTTCTTGGATGGAATCCTTTGAGGGGGAATCCAATTTCCGAATCGCGGTAGGATTGGCGGAATATTACATTAAGAATAAGGTACCTGGCAAAGGTCCTTGGTTTGAGAAGACTTTAGCCACGCTTCGCGGGGAGGGCTTGTACTATTTCATGGGCTATTATGGAACTTACTTCCTGGAGGTGGGGGTTGAGGCAAAGGGGCCTGCCATTGCCAATCTATTTTCCATTTTGGAATTTAATTCTAAGGATTACATCCGCTTAGGGGCATTTCAAGCCTTGCTTGGGTTTGTGACGGAGGAAGGGGTACTTGCCAAACTAGAGGAGGTCTCGGAGAGGGAAAAGTCTGAGGAAATGCAATTCTACTACAAGTATTACCTAGATGTAATCCAAGAGGAAAATTAATTGCTTGATTTTTAAAAGATTGAGGGGGGTTTGGAGAATTTTTTTTCAATTTTCAGAAACTCACTTTGATACTTTGATAAAAGGCTATAATTTTGCAGTCCGTTAAAGTTTAAAGGGGGAAATCTCCTTAAATTTTAGCGCAGTTGGGGGAATACCAAAGCGGCCAACTGGGACGGACTGTAAATCCGTTGACTTATGTCTTCACAGGTTCGAATCCTGTTTCCCCCACGACTTGCATAAAAACAAATTAATTTTGTAGTTTTGCAGGG
>CANGYY010000039.1 GCA_947458585.1 Cyclobacteriaceae bacterium
CATCTGCATCTCCCGTCAGGTGTCCCACATCCGTAATGTTGCGAACGTAGCGCACGCGGTATCCCAAATGTGTCAAGTAGCGGTTGACCGTGTCAAAGGTGATTGCCGGGCGACCATGACCCAAATGCGCATCCCCATAGACCGTAGGCCCGCACACATACATGCCCACAAAGGGAGGACTGATGGGTGCAAAATCTTCCTTCTGCCGGGTAAGGGTATTGTAGAGTTTGAGTTGATGTGCTTTCATTGGAAATACGAAGTACGAAATACAAAATACGAAATCAACTTGACTTCGAATTCGAACCGCAAGTTAGTGCAGTAGATCGGGAAATGAAATTAGCGCTTTCTGAGGAGTAGTTAATCCTAGAAAGCGCTAAAATAAATGGTTTGGGCCTATAGTTCTTTGAGGTTTTAAAATCTCGAAGAACTTGGTTATTAATGTTTGAAGTGGCGAACACCCGTCAGCACCATGCTCATGCCCTGGGCATTGCAATAGTCAATGCTGTCTTGGTCTTTGATTGAGCCCCCAGGTTGTACCACCGCGGTGATGCCTGCTTCATGGGCGATGGCTACGCAGTCTGGGAAGGGAAAAAAGGCGTCGGAGGCCATGACAGCACCTTTCAAGTTGAAGCCAAACTCATTGGCTTTGGTAATGGCTTGTCTCAAAGCATCCACTCGAGAGGTTTGACCCACTCCAGAGGCGAATAGTTGATAATCATTACTTAGAATGATGGTGTTTGACTTGGTGTGCTTACACACTTTCGCTGCGAAGACCAAGGCATCTAGTTCCTTTTCGCTAGGGGCTAGGGTAGTGGCCACGGTGAAATCTCCCTTGCCTTCTGTGGCCAGATCCTTGTCTTGTTCGATGACCCCATTCAAGAGGGTTTTGATCATTTTCGTTCCTGGTACGGCCATTTTCTGGAGCAACAGGATTCGATTCTTTTTGGTAGTCAGTACTGCCAAAGCCTCAGGGCTGAATGCCGGCGCTATCAACACTTCAAAAAAGAGGGAATTCATCTCTTCTGCAGCGGCTAGGTCTACCGGTTTATTGGTGACCAGCACACCTCCAAAAGCGGAGGTAGTATCTGCCGCGAAAGCCTTTTGGTAGGCTTCTTTTACGGTTGTCGCAGTTGCGCAACCGCAGGCATTCGTGTGCTTGAGGATGGCAAAAGCCGTTTGATCTGGAAACTCAGCAATCAGGTTTACCGCTGCATCCACATCGACTAGGTTGTTGTAGGAAAGTTCCTTCCCGTGAAGTTGCTCAAACAACTCCTCCAAGTTTCCATAGAAATGAGCGGCTTGGTGCGGGTTTTCTCCGTAGCGAAGCGCCTTAGCTGTGGTTTCGGATACTTTGAGTGCAGGGATTCCTTCCTGCTGATTGAAGTAGTTGAAGATATGCGTATCGTAGTTGGAGGATACCTGGAAGGCCTGGGCGGCAAAGTAGCGTCTGTCGGCTAGGGTAGTGGCACCGTCTTGAGCGGAAAGTCTGGCTTCCAATTCCGCGTACTGGTTTTTGGAAGCGATGATGGTGACGTCCTTGAAATTTTTGGCTGCAGCACGGATGAGTGAGATGCCGCCGATGTCAATTTTCTCGATGATGTCTGCTTCCGATGCGCCGGAGGCCACTGTTTCTTCGAAGGGATACAAATCCACAATCACCAAGTCAATGGCCGGAATGTCGTAAGTAGCCGCCTGAGCCACATCGCCTTCGTGGTCTCTGCGGTGGAGGATGCCTCCAAAAATCTTCGGGTGGAGGGTTTTTACTCGTCCTCCAAAAATGGAAGGGTAGCTGGTGAGTTCTTCCACTGGAACTACCTTCGCTCCTTGGGCTTCAATAAATTCTTGGGTGCCGCCCGTGGAATAGATGGTCACGCCCTGCTGCTTGAGCAAAGCGATGATGGGTTCCAAGTGGTCCTTGTAGTAAACGGAGATGAGGGCAGACTGAATTTTTTTGAGTGCCATGGGAGGGAAATGGGATGAATTTTAGGAAGGTACAAAGGTAGAAAAAATGTGTGGAAGGGCTTGGGGAAAAGGCTGATAAATTCTGAAAAAAAGGTGAGGTGGTTACCTCTACTATTTTGAAAAAGAAGTGGAAGGAAACTACCCAGGTGGTTAGCGGGATTAGGTTTATTAAATAGCAAAAAGCGAGTTTTGAATGGGAAATGAGTTGGTGGAGGGTACCCATCTACTAGGTATTACGTAACCACTTTTGACGAACCCTTGTTAATTGCTGCTTTTGTTCCCTTGAAATTGCTTTGGCTTTAGATTTTGTTCTGCAAGCGTTACGACTTCCGCGATTCTTTTATCTCTTGTTTCTTGTCGTTTGGCAAGCACAAGCCATTGCAAAATATTTCGTTTGTCAGACCTACTTAAACCGAAAAAATAGGCTTTAGCAATAGGTCTTTTTTGGAGCTCTTGGTCTAGGTCTTTAGGAATTACAAGTGCTTCTGCTTCGTCCAAAATTGTCCAAGAACCATTTTGCTTCGCGATTTCCATTATTTCAAAACCAGCCTTGGTCATTAGTCCTTCTTTCGTCAACCGCTCAATTTTTTCCTTATTTATTTTTGACCAAATGCTTTTAGGTTTTCGTTTAGTGAAAAACTGCATGTATTTATCTTCGTCTATGGGCTTTGCCTTACTGTCAATCCATCCAAAACAAAGGGCTTCGTCGACGGCATCGTTGTAAAGTACAGTCGGTAGGTTTGATTTCTTTTTGTAGTAAATAAGCCAAACGGATTGCTTTGTGGCGTGATTGACTTGAAGCCATTCGCGCCATTCTTGTCTGCTTTTTGGGCAAAAAAATTCGATTTCGTTTTCCATTTTTAGGTGTTACGCCTAAGTTCTTGCTAAACCTAAACTACTTAATTTTTACAAAATCCACTCAAAAGCCTAATCTATGCAGTGAAGAAAAAACAACCTATTTGATAAAATATCTCGTTTTGTTCAGTGGTCAGTGTATTTCCTTCAATTTGCAAAGAGAATTGAATCGTTTTTATTCTATTTTGCTTCCGAAGTTGTGGAGATTGTATGCTTAGATACCTCGCAATAACCTCTCCGATTTTCTCAGCAATGGAGCTGATGCGTTTAAAATACTAGGGGAAATGTCATAGGGAGGCCTCATTGATACTATCATTTGATAGTATCAAGGTTAACCTTCCAAGCTAGACTGCCAAAAAATAAGAGGTAAGCAATCGGTTTTATTCTAGGATTGAAGGGGAAACCTCGAGTCACCAAAGTTTAAAAATCACAAAAACTGTTGGGGTAAACCAGACCTCAATTATCTCCTGTTTATGCAAAGTTTTTGAGTTAGTTATTCGGGGTCTCTGGCTTGTATTCGGAATAGGTAGTAAATGTTTTTCCGTCATACATGGAGAGACCTGTTTCTCGCGTGCCTATCCATAGATTCCCAGCTTTGTCTTCAAGAATGGACCAAATATGATTATGGATCAGGCCATCTTCTGTGGTGAAACGCGTGAAAGAGGTGCCGTCGTAAAGGCTAAGCCCACCACCAGTATCCCCACCAAACCAAAGGTTGCCTTTTTTGTCTTCTAGTATTTTAGCAACACCGCCGACTAAGCCATCTTTCTTTGTGAAACTTGTAAACGATTTGCCATCGTAGCGGTAGACCCCTCCCCAATTGCTAAACCAAATGTTTCCGTCTTTGTCTTGCAGTTGGGGCCATGCCCATTCCGTAGGTTTGGGTGTGGGTCCATCTTGAAATAAGACCTCTAGCTCAAGCCGAGTTACAGATTTTCCATCGTACTTGTACACCCCTTCATTGCCTCTCCCTCCAAACCAAATGTTGCCTGATTTGTCCTCTAAAATCTGTTCCATGTTGTAGTTTGAACTAAGGAAGCCACCTGAGTTCGTTTCAATTTGAAAAAGACTAAAGGATTCCCCATCGTAGGTGAAGACTCCATTTATGGTTGCAAACCAAAGCACCCTATTTTTTGCTTGCATCATACTAAATACCCGCTTCGAATTGCGGTAGAGTCCATTTTCATTGCGTGGAAGATTTTTTGGTAAAGGGATTTCGATTTGGGTAATTGATTTTCCATCGTAAAGGCAAAGCCCTATATCCGTGCCGATCCAAATTTTCCCTGTTGAATCTTCGAGTAGGCTAGTTACATAATTGCTGTTTAGCCCATCTTTGATTAAAAACTGCTGAAATGTTTTGCCATCGTACTTGTAAAGGCCATTTTCAGTGGTTCCAAACCAAAGGTTGCCGGCTCTGTCTTCCATGCTACATCCAACACTTCCATAATTGGGTGCGCCGATGGTTTTTATAAGTTTTGGATGTGCCATTTCTTTGGGTACATCTGTATTCCTAGTCTCGTTGCAAGCCATGCAAAGGAGTAAAACGAGTAAAAAACTAAATCTTTGGCGTCCTGAAAAATATTCTGTCATGGTTCAATTTGATTTTGTGGATTTGGTGCCCATTTATCGATTTGGGCCTATTTCAGGTCCTTGGTTAACTTGGATTTTCCTTCACGATATAGTGGATTGACTTTCACTAAGGTAGATGTGCCTGAACAAGTAAAGGTTGCAAGAAGGGAGAAAAGAATTTCAGTATTCTTTAATTAAACTAAATAGCCTCGTTTACTTTTTCAAATCCATGTTTTTAGGGCTAGCTGCAAAAAGCGGTTTTCCTTGAAGTGCTTGAACTAGTGTCAATACCGCCAAAATCCCATAGAGGAGAGCAAGGATAACCGTGCCCTTGGTATTTTTTATCAAATAATAGGAGAGTACTGGGAGTACCTGTAAGGCATGCATGCCAATGAAATGCGATACGCGGAGATCGCCTACCGTTTTGCTCCATCCTAGGATCCATAAATTGGAATTGTCATTCACTGCCCCGACGGTATGACTGAGCCGGGAACCCATTGCAAAGCCTTCAAAGGAAAAGACCACAAAAATCAGAATACTCAAGCGTATGGCCCAGAGGTAGTAGGGAGGGAGTTGCGGAAAAGATTGGGTAAAAAACTGGAAGCCAACAAATGCGGTGTAAAGCGTAACCAACGTGGCGGCCAGAGCCATCATCGAAAATAAGCTGGCATACAGGGGGGAACTGGTGTTGTAGTGGGAGGTTTCTCCTTTTCCAGCCATGATGGCGATGTAGACGATTTCAAAGCCCAGAAGAAGGATGACCGACCAGTTGAACAAGGGCTGATTGAATCCTCCCAAGTAATGGCAGTACCAAGCCATGGCCCAAGCAAACAGGAAGGTTGAGAGGGCAAACTTGAAGGGCTTTAACCAGGCATTGACTCCATATACCTGGGTCGTCGTGGTTTTTGAAAGGATAAAAAAAAGTAGTCCCAAACCCAAGCAGACCAACCCATAATAAAATAGGGTCTCGTTTCTGGATTTGAGTTCTGAGATAAAGGAGATCAAGGGGGTGGCTATTTTTAACCAAATAACTACATTTTCACTAACTACCTGCTATTTTTCCTTGATTGATTTGATCACAAAATAAATCAGCGGAATAAAAATCAGAACCAAGGTCAGTGGCAAAAACCATGCGCCTAGTCCGGCTGCTTTTCTAGTAGCATGTTGGATCGTCATGAATTCAATCCCTCCAAAAACCAGGACCAAAACAAGTTTGAGGTAGCGCAGCATTCTCGTGGCTAGGGTATAGAGTCGCAAGGCGTTGTCTTCCGTAATGGCTGTAGGATAATTGAAGATGTGAGGGTATCGATTCAGTACGGTCAGTCCGACGAACAGGAGGGTGGCGATGACAGGCAAACCAATAATGGATGCCTTACTCCCAAATCCATCCGCCTCGCCTGATGCATTAAAATGTGTAGGAATCGTATCGGGTAAGGTGGAAAAGTGGCTAATGGTCAATCCCCAAAGTGCGAGCAGGATTAGCCAGCCCAGAAGATCCACCAGCTTGTCTGCGGTGGTGGGGATTAGGGTTATTTTGGGTCTTTCTTCTTCCATTAGTGCTTAGGTTAGCAATAATCCTATTTTGATTTGCTAGATTTTTTGTATTCCAACGCTCGTTGTTTTATCCATAGCATCGCATGCTCAACCGGTGTTTCATCACTAGCAGATGCGGTATTATGTCCCAAATTTGAATAGAGGCGGTAATCAAAAGGTTTTCCTTGGCTTTTTAGGGTAGTTAATTGTTCGATACACAGCTGTGCTGGAACCTGAATATCCTTTGCTCCATAGAGCCAAAGTCCAGGGATAGCAAGTTTGGACAGGGAGTGTTTCGGGTCTGTAGTCGAAAATTGAAATCGGTCGGGGTCGTTTTTGATGTGTTCACGTGCCTCGGCTTCGGAATGGTTTTCCCAGTAATTCGGGTCTCCATTCGTGTGAAACTGAAACCGAAGTTGTTCGAGGGAGGTGATTGTTGGTCCACTAAATACAACCATAAAATCTACAGAAGGATTTAGGGTGGCAGCTATCGGAATGACCCATCCTGCTTGACTGAATCCAACCAAACCAACAGGCAAATCCATCACTACCTCATGCATTTTATTAACAGCAGCACTTGCATCTTTTGCCAAAAGGCTCAGGTTAATGGAATCCACGTTATTGGTGCCCACCTCCGGACCTGCATAAATCCCGCCAGATTCCCCAACTCCACGCTTGTCGTAGGTGAGAACGGTGATTCCATGAGCCGCCAAGCGTTTTGCAAACTGAGTCATTCTTTTTTCTTGGCCTGAACCATGGACTAGAACTATCGCTGCTTGGGGATCGGAAGGGGAAATGAGGGTTCCAGCGAGGATTACCCCTTCGCTGGTAAAGGTAATGTCCCTTCGTGTAATGGAGTCTAACGATTGGGCAGTTGCCTCATGGAATGCAATCCAGCATAGAAAAAATAAAGGAAGTAAAACAGCTCTTTTAATTTTATGAAGTGATGTCATTTTTTCGTCCGTTGTCCGCTCGAATATTGATTAGTACACTATTGTCCTATAATGAGACATAACGGTTTCAGGATCGATGAAGTTGGCGATTTTCACCATCTGCGGCGGAAGGTTGCGGAGAACCAAATTTCGATTATCCATAAACGTAACTGCCTAGTCATGGATTGTAAATCTTGTCAAATAGCTGTTTGTGGCTGTTTTAATTTGATAAATGGTTTATCGTTAACAAACGGACTATCAAAAATTTTCCATTCGGTTGTCTGTATTGATTCACCATCACTATTGGTCGGTGTAAATCGTACTTTATATTTTCCTTGATCCTTAAAAACGAACGCGCCAGAACACATGCCACGCCCAACATTTATTTTATTTTCCCATTCGGTTAGGTAGAACGTGGTTTTTTTGTTTGTTGATAGTTCTATCACTTCAGTTTTGTACCATATTTCGAGGTTAGTTCGATTTGACACCTTAAAAATAGCGTTTGAGGATGGCCCACACCCGTAATGAATCACTTCAGACTTTTCATAGTCAATTTTTAAACTTGGACTGATCGCATCCGTTGATTTTACTTCTGAAGTTTGCCAATAGACTTTTTCCCTTTGCTTAGATTCCGGATTCCATCGCTGCATTTCTAATACTTCCCTGTTAGTTTCATTGGAATAGTTGAGGAAATATTTTGTATTTGGTTTTAATTCGCTGACTGGTTTAAAAATAGCTTGAGTCAGACTCATTTGACCCTTTAAAATTTCTTGCAGGGTTAATAAGACCAATTCTCCACCTTCGCTTACTAAGTAAATCTTTCTTTCTCTGAAACTTTCCACCGTTTCTTCACTCATAGAGTATCCTTGAATTATAAACAGTGAGTTTAAACTAATATTTCTCTTTTTAGGAAAAAAATCCATTCCGCTCATCGCACAATCTGCATACGAAAAGTTTACTCCGAAGGTAAAAATTAGGAATAAGAGTACTTTTTTCATGGGCTATGCTTTTGGTTATGATACCATTACTGCTAACGTGATTATTAATTTCCTTTTATCTCTTGAAATCGTCTTTTTCAGCCGAATGGCATATTGGTTTATGTCTTTCTCAAAAAGTACTAGTGAATTGGACTTCAATAGAATTTTACATGGGTTTATCCTTGAACTAATTTAAGTTCTAACGCCGAATATTCAACCCGGAAGAAAGAAGAAAAATAATTAAAGTAAACTTTCAATCACCTCGGCGAAATAACGGTGCTCCAAGGCAAGGACCTTGGCGGCAATCGTCTCCGCACTGTCTTCGGGAAGTAGGGAAGTGGCTGCTTGAAAAATAATCTTGCCCTCGTCGTAATGTTCGTTGACCAAGTGGATGGAAATCCCCGACTCGGTTTCCCCAGCAGCCTTTACGGCCTCGTGCACATGATGCCCATACATGCCCTTTCCTCCGTACTTGGGGAGCAAGGCTGGATGGATATTTACCATACGATCAGGAAAGGCTCGGATCAGTGCATCGGGGACCTTGAGCAGGAATCCCGCCAAAATCACCCAATCTACCTGGGCCTCCTGCAGCTTCTCCAAGAGTAGGCCTTCCTCCAATTCGGGTCGAGTAAAGGTAAAAGTCGGTACTCCGAATTTTTGCGCTCGCGCCAAAACACCAGCCGTAGTCTTGTTGGTGGCCACCAGCACCACTTTCCCCTTAGAGGAATGTGCAAAGTATTCCATGATTTTTTCGGCATTGCTGCCAGAGCCGGTGGCGAGAATTGCGAGACGCTTCATGGGAATTTCAATTTGATCCTGCAAGATAGGGGGATAGGGGCATTTGTGCACGGAAGAAGTTGATTATTCCCTCGTGATTGTTACTTGGAAAGTAAGTTAGGGGTGGTAGTTCGAACAGGCTATTTTTGAATATACCCATCGATGTAATTGCGACTCTACCAAATTCTAATAGTCCCGAATAAGGACCTCAGAAGGAATTCCAAGCGTTTCATGAAGTTTGCGAATCATCTCAATGGACAACTTTCTCTTTTTATTGAGCACCTCACTAACCCTACTTTTTTGTCCTAAGGCTTTCGCTAGATCTTTTTGTTTGTAGCCCAATTGATCCATTCGAAATTTGATTGCTTCAATAGGGTCAGGTAAATCAATTGGATGCTGCTGGTTTTCATAATTTTCAATGAGCAGGGAGAGTAACTCCAATTCGTCCGCAGTGTCATCACCTTTTTTGCTATCGAAAATTGCCTCAAGTCGAATCAAAGCTGCTTCGTAGTCTTCTTTTGTTTTTAAGATTTTTAGGATCATTTTGATAGCATATTTAGTGTAGTAGGCCTGATAAATCTGATCGAAAAAATTAATAAACCTTACCTAACAAGTTAGGACAAAAAAATAGCAAAAGCGCCTCTTTTCAATTCTAATTCGAAATCAACCCTGCTTTAGCTCTCCAATCAATTCCTCAAGGGTTCCAAAGGTTTTCTCCCCAAGCCTCAACACAAAAGGCTCCGAAATCACCAAAGTTTGATTCAAGGAGGTAATCCCTACCTTTACCAAGGCCTTCTTGACCCAATACGCCTGTTCGGCAGGTCCTTGAATCTGAAAATCGGGTATCGCTTGGCTCCATTCCACCCGTCCTCGGGCTACATTAAACTGATAGCGATTCGAAGGAAATAGGGCTTGAATCTGGCCTGAAAGCACCAGGTCTTCCGGCTTTCCTGACAAAAGCGGAAGACCACAATTCAGGATCCAAAATCGATCCGCCGTCTCCAAAGCAATGTCCAAATCATGGGTCACAACGAGGATGGCCTTACTTTGGCTATGACTGATCTCGCGCAGCAAACTCATGATCTCCAGGCGATTGACCAGATCCAAATGCGCGGTAGGCTCATCCAATACGATCACGGATCCATCCTGCGCCAAAGCTCGTGCAATCATGGCCTTTTGCCGTTGTCCATCGCTGAGTTCCCCCAGTCGAGCATCGCGCAAATACCCGATATGAGTGTCTGCTAAGGCTTTTTCCACGAGGGCTCGGTCTGAATTACCCAACTTTCCCACCCAATTCGTATGCGGGGTCCTTCCCAAGGCCACTAGCTGCCCTACGGTAAGATTGCCCGGATAAATCGGATCCGTCAAGACCACCGCGATGTGCTTTGCACGATCTTGAATGGAATAGGAGGATAGGAGTTCCTGCTTTAGCAAAAGTCGACCTTCCCAAGGGGTAATTTCCCCCAGAATGGCTTTGATCAAGGTGGATTTTCCAACCCCATTCGGACCCAAAAGGCAGGTGAGTTCTCCGGCAACCAACTCAAAATTCAAATCCTCCAAAAGCGGTTTCCGCATCCCTTCCTGGCTATACCCAAGCTGGAGTCCAATTCCTTCCAATGCGATTTGGTGCTGTTTCATCCCTTAGAAGTCTTTGCTGAAGTTCTTTTTCAAAATCAAGGAAATTACCAGAGGGGCACCAATCAAGGAGGTGACCGCATTGATGGGTAGCGAGCTAGCCCAGCCAGGAAAGTGGCTAAAGGCATCGCAGAGCAGGAGCAAACTTGCCCCCAAGACGGCCGAACCAGGGAATAGCACCCGATGGTCTGCACTTTTCCAAAGCATGCGTGCCAAGTGAGGAACGGCAATTCCAAGGAATGCGATGGGTCCACAAAATGCGGTAATTCCCCCAGCTAAAATCCCGGCACTTCCGATCATCAACCAACGGAGACTTGTCGTATGAATCCCCATGCTGCGGGCATACGTTTCTCCCATCAGCAAGGCATTGTAGGACTTGACTGATCCGACAATGGGAAGTGTTCCAATCAAAATCAGAAGACCAAGAATGCTCACCTGAGACCAGGTCAGCGCACCCAAACTGCCCATGGACCATACGGTATAGAGCTTCAAGGCTTCTGCCCCAGAAAAAAAGGAGAGCACCGCCACCACCGCGGATACGGCACTGCCCACCATTAGGCCTACGATCAATAACGTCATCGAATCTTTTACGCGCCAGGCCACTAGGGTAACTAGTGCCAGCAAGCTGCCAGCGCCAAGAATTCCCGCTCCTGCAATCGCCCAAGAATTCAACCCGGTAAGGGATATTCCAAAAGCGGCTCCCGCCAGCATCAGCAAGGCTACGCCTAGTCCCGCTCCCGAACTGATTCCCAACACATAGGGTCCTGCTAGAGGGTTTCGGAAAAAGGTTTGCATCTGTAAGCCGCTCACACTGAGTCCTATTCCTGCCAAAATTGCTACCAAGGCCTTAGGAAGTCGGTAGTTCAGGATGATTTGCTCCCAGGAATTTTTATCCCAGTTCCCCGAAATGATTCCCTCCAAAATCTCCACAGGCGGAATCCACACGCTACCCATGCTCAGGTTGAGCAAGAAACTCATCCCAAGTAGGAGGAAGGAAAGTGGAAAAAGGAAACGTCTGAAGGACATGGATAGGGGGTAATTCTTGAGGCAATGATTTGAAAGAACCAGTACCAATCCGATTCTTCTGGGCTAAAATACGGGAGGAAATCCCATTTTGACCGACTTAGTTCGGTAATTTTTGGTAAAAATAGGGTTGGTACTCCGGTAACAACTGAGGATGTAGGATTTTGATCAAATCTTTTAGAATCAAGTCGGGGCGCAAATAGCCCAACTCAAAATACTCTAAACCTCCTGTTTCCCCTTTCTTGGCGGTGTAGGTGTACAGTTCCCCAGCCTTCCAAGCAGCAAAAGCTTGGTAGCGGGGCTCGCGGGTACCCATCTCAGCTCTTGAAGCAAAGTCTGCCGCTCCAATCCAAATCGGAGCTGAACTGGCCTGGTCCAGCACATACTCGTAATTGAGTTGTAGGCTGCCCGAACCCGCATTTTCTTCAAAAGCATAGTTGCCCCCTGCTTGGTTGAGGAGCTGTGCTGCCCAGCTGTCCGCACTGGGCGCATACCAGATGTCCTGATACATCACCCCACTGAGGACCCTAGGCTTGTCTTTTTCCGGTATCGAACTCGCTAAGTTCGCCGCTTCGTTGTAGTCTTTTTTGATTTGTTCAAATTGGGCCGAAGCGGCTTCATAGTTTCCCAATAGCACTCCGGTAAACTTGATCCATTCGGCTCTGCCCAAGGGATTTTGCTCCACGTATTCTCCGTTGATGAGGGCAGGGATGCCCGCCTGTTTGAATACTTCCAAGTAGCGAAGATCTTCTCCCAAGGTGGAAATCATGATCCAATCGGGTTGTAGATCCAAGACCAACTCAGGATTCGCCGAAGGTCCCGCACCCAAGTCTTGGACCTTACCTGTAGCGATTCGCTGCCTTGCAGCCCGAGAGGAGATCAGATCGAGTTGGGGAAAGCCTGCTAGCAGATCAGTCTGCCCCAAGGCATCCAAGTGGGGTACTTGGGTGGTGGAAGTGAGCACGACTTGAGTGATGGGAAGTTGAATGACTGCATCGTAGTTTGCCGAATTGACCTGTACTCCAGAATCCAGGACCAGGTAGCGGTAGGTTTCCGAGGATCCTGAATAGCCTTTGCTAACTTCTATTTCCCAGAATCCATCGCCCTGGTACAACTTGAATCCTGTGGCATAATCCAGCGGAACGGGTTTTTTGACAAGATTTTCGGTTTCCTTTTCCGAACAGGAAAAAATCAGCAAGGCAACACCAAACCACAGCAAGTAGCTAAGCCGGTGGGGTAGGGACCGCAAAATGCTTGGAGATAATTGCATGCAGGTTTTGGAGAAATTTTCACACAAGGTAAGCGCCAATGCTTGACTCTCAAAAAAAATGCAATCATTCCCCTTGTTTTCGCAACCAGATTGCACTTTATTTACATCGATTTTGGTTTCCATCCCGATTATTTCGGTTCTTGGAATTAAAAGGGAATCCGGTGCAAAACCGGAGCTGTCCCCGCAACTGTAAGTTTGATTTCCTAGAGAGGATTTAGGAAAAGCTTTTGCAACCCCCGCCATTGGTTTCACCGAAACTGAGAAGGCATGCAAAAAGTCAAATGAGCCAGGAGACCTGCCTCAATCATTGATTCTGAGCTTTCGGAGGAAAAGCAGGTAGAAGCGTACAATGGATTTACCCCAGGTTGGGGTAGGTCTGGTTGTTTTCATTTCTATTTTTCCTTCACAGCCGGATTCGACTAGACCTTCTAATCGAAGCCCAATGACGATTGCCCTTTGGTGTGTATTCGTACTTCCTTTTGCCTCTCCCCAAGATACGGTAGCGCTGGCTGAAGTGGCCGTGCATGCCGCAGCCTTGGATCGATTTGCAGCGGGGCAAACGCTCTTGACTTATGAAAAATCTACCTTGGAGCGCTATGCAGCAAGATCTTTGGGTGATTTGCTACAAGAAACTTCTCCGATTTTTGTACGCCAATACGGGGCCGGAATGTTGGCTTCTCCATCCTTTCGCGGTACTTCACCAGGACACACTGCCCTCTTCTGGAATGGGGTACCCATCAACAGCATTTCCCTGGGGCAATCCGACCTCAGCATCCTTCCGATACAGGCTACGGATCGGGTGGAGGTTCAGTTTGGAAGTGCAGGAGCACTATTTGGAAACGAGGCCATCGGTGGTTCGGTGCACCTCTCTACCGCTCCCACGAAGAAAGAAGGGCTGCAAGGGGTCTTCAGCCAGACGATCGGGAGTTTTGGACTGAACCAGACTTCCTTGATGGCAGCCTACGGAAATCCAACCCTCCGATTTCAAACCAAAGGTTACCTTCAAGAGCAGCCCAATACCTTTCGCTACCGTGATATTTCCCGAGCGGGAGCCCCCTGGGAGCGCCAAGACCATGCTGCCTTCAAGCAGCAAGGTGTCCTCCAAGATATTTGGTGGCAGGCATCTTCCCATGCACAAGTCAAAGCCTCTTTCTGGTGGAATCAAGCCCAACGGGAGATTCAACCGTTGATCGGAAGCAGTACGCAGGACAGGCAAGCCGACGAAAGTTTCCGAGCAGTGCTAGACTATCGGTACCAAAAGAAGTCTTCGGTATGGAAACTCAAAGGAGCCTGGATGGCGGATCAACTGCAATTTAACGCACAAGAAAATCAAACCAGGCAGGGCCTGCTAGGACTCGATTGGGAACTCCCATCGGCTGGTAATTGGGCACTTCGGGCAGGAGTGCGCGGGACTTGGATGAATGCCCAACTTAGCACCTACACTGCCACCGAGCAGCGCTGGGAAGCCTACCAGAGTTTGGGTTGGCAAGAGGGGGAGCGGATTTCGGTTTCACTCAACCTCCGCCAACTGGCCTATCCCAATGAATTGGTTCCCTTTCTGCCTGGTCTAGGAATGGACTGGCGGCTTTTTGAAATTGACCGAACCAGCCTTCACCTCAAAACAGCTTTTGGGCTGGGGTTGAAACTGCCGAAGCTAAATGATCGCTACTGGGAGCCGGGAGGAAATCCCAACCTCCGTCCAGAGAAAAGCCAAAATGCAGAAATAGGCCTCCAACTCAAGCAAACGGGGAATTTTTCTTGGTCTCAGCGCCTGACCTATTACCGAATGCAGGTGGACGATTGGATCATCTGGCTCCCCAAAGGCAACGTATGGATTCCGGAAAATATTCGGGAGGTGCACAATCAAGGGCTGGAATACCAAGGCGAGAGTTCCTGGACTACGGGCCACTTGACCTGGCAAGCCAATCTCGCCTACACCTATTCCAGTACGCGAGACCTCACCCAAGAAGGATCCCAGCAACTGCCCTACAGCCCCAAGCACCAAGGCAATGCGGGATTGCAGGTGAAACGAAAAGATTTAGCCTTTGACCTTTCGGGCTTTTATGTAGGCCCACGAAGTATTGCTTCGGGAAATTCACGGATTCTGGAAGGCTTTGCACTTGGAAACCTGGGTCTTACTTTTTCAGGAGCCAAGTGGAAGTCGCTGCAAATGCCTCTGCGATTTCAAGTGCTAAATGTATTCAATCAATCCTACCAAGTGCTCTACCTACGGGCCATGCCCGGACGATCCTACCAACTTAATTTAACGCTTACCTTATGATCCAATTCAACAAGTCTTTCCTTGCATTATCCTTGTTGGCTCTGACTTTTTCAGCCTGCGATCCTACGACCGATGAGCGTCCGCTAGGGGTATACGATACCGGAATATTGATTCTGAATGAGGGGGCCTTTGGGGCCAATGACGGAGAGGTAACTCACCTCGACCCAAGTACTGGGACGCTCACTCCCTCGGTCTTTGAAAAAGCAAATGGGCGACCTTTTGCGGGGTTATTGGAGGATCTGGTCTTGGAAGAAGACCGGTTGTATTTGGTGGCGAACACGGGTAAAGTGGAGGTGGTACAGCCTGGAGATTTTAAGTCACTTGGGGCCGTGGAAAAGGGTCTGGACCAGCCTCGATCTTTGGCCACTGCCCGAGGCAAGTTGTTTATTTCGGATTATGGACCCTACGATGCCAATTACAACACCCCATCCTCCTACGTAGCCGTAGTGCAAGGCTTGGACGGTGGACTAGTGAAGAAAAAGATCCCCGTTTCCAGCAAACCTGAAGACCTCTATGCCTTTGGATCCTATGTCTTTGTAGCGGCTTCGGAAGGAAAAAAGGTGGAGGTGCTGGATGCCAATGCAGAACTGCCCTTCAAAACCTTGGATATGCCTGGGCAGCCGGTTCAGTTTTTTGAATTGAATGGGGACCTCTGGGTATTTTGCTACGATGCGCAGAAAGTCTATTTCGTTTCTATTTCCAAAAGCGCAATAAGCCAAAAAAACATTCGCACCTTTCCCATTGCTCAGGCTACGGGACGAATCGCCAAAGGCGATGACGACACCTTCTATGTGTTGACGAGTTCGGGTTGGCCAGACTATCGGGATGGAATCTCGGTAGTAAATGTTGGCTCTGGTACTTTGGTATCCGATTGGAAAAAAGGATCGGGCTTCTATGGAATCGGCTACGACTCCGATGCTCAGCAAATTTATCTAGCCAATGCCAAGGGATTCCAAGGCAATGGGGAGGTTCTGGTTTACCAAAAATCTGGAGCAGAAGTCAATAAACTGACGGTTGGCCGAGGACCTTCTGGTTTTTTTTTCCGGTAAGTCCTTCGGCAACCTACTTCATGGGTTGACGTTGACTGAAGGCGTATTTATTGGTGTTTTTGGTACTTTGGATTCCCGGATTTACATCCAATTTTTTAAAAACTCACAAAAAAATATAGACAAAAATTAGCCCAAGCGCTAAAATCTGACGAGACGTACCTAGAAATTCAGTCCAATTGGTAATTTTGTCAGTTCACACCCCAACCTTCTTCTCTGAACTGGGTTATAATTTTTATAGCATCACCTAAATGACATCAACCAAGCGCGTAGCACTTCTTGGAAGTACAGGGAGTATTGGAACTCAGACCTTGGATGTCATACGTCAGCATCCTGAAAAATTCAGTGTAGAGGTCCTCACCGCTCAGAACAATGCTGACTTATTGATTCAACAGGCTTTGGAGTTTGTACCCAATGCCGTGGTGATCGGCAATGAGGCGAATTACTCCAAGGTCAAAGAAGCCTTGGCTTCGGCGCCAATTAAGGTCTTTGCTGGGCAAAAAGCAATCGCCCAAGTGGTGGAAATGGAGACCATCGATGTGGTGTTGACTGCACTGGTTGGGTACTCCGGTTTGATTCCTACGGTACACGCCATCCGGGCCGGCAAGCAGATTGCCCTAGCCAACAAGGAAACCTTGGTCGTGGCAGGGGAATTGATTACCGCACTTGCCAAGCAGCATGGGGTCAATATTTATCCGGTAGATTCCGAGCACTCCGCGATTTTCCAATGCTTGGTAGGGGAGTTTCACAATCCCATCGAAAAAATCATCCTCACCGCTTCGGGTGGGCCCTTTCGAGGAAAAGACCGAACCTATCTGGAGACGGTTACCCGTGAGCAGGCGCTCAAGCATCCCAATTGGGACATGGGTGCAAAAATCACCATAGATTCTGCCTCCCTAATGAACAAGGGCTTGGAAGTCATTGAAGCCAAATGGCTTTTTGGTCTCAAGACAGAGCAGATTGAGGTGGTGGTGCATCCCCAAAGTATAGTTCATTCCTTGGTTCAATTTGAAGATGGGTCGATTAAAGCGCAACTTGGCTTGCCCGACATGCGTATCCCTATCCAGTTTGCACTCAGTTATCCGGATCGATTGAAGAGTAACTTCGAGCGGTTCAACTTTGCCAACTACCCACAATTGACCTTTGAACAACCCGATTTGAAGACTTTCCGAAACCTGCAACTCGCCTACGATGCCCTATCGGCAGGAGGCAATGCGCCTTGTGTGTTGAATGCAGCCAACGAAATAGCAGTGGCTGCCTTCCTCAACCGGCAGGTAGGCTTTTTGGAAATGTCCGATTTGATCGAAGAAACCTTAACCCGATCGGAGTTTATTGCTCGTCCTCAGTTGGAGGACTACATCGAAACCGATCGTAGTGCCAGAGAATTCACAGAAAATTTACTTAAGTCAAGAAACTAAATGGAAACCTTAATTATGGTGGGCCAACTGCTCCTAGGATTGTCAATCCTGGTGGGACTTCATGAGTTGGGACACATGCTTACCGCCAAATTTTTTGGCATGCGCGTAGAAAAATTCTCCATCGGATTTCCTCCAAAAATCGCAGGATTTCAATGGGGTGATACCGAATATTCCATCGGTGCTATCCCACTTGGAGGCTTTGTGAAGATCTCAGGGATGGTGGATGAATCCATGGACACCGCCCAGTTGGCCTCTGAACCCCAACCTTGGGAGTTTCGTGCCAAGCCAGCCTGGCAGCGCTTGATCGTCATGTTGGGTGGAGTTATCGTCAACGTGATTACGGGTATTGTCATCTTCGTGACGCTGGTGTATTCCAATGGAGAAACTTACTTCTCTCGTGATCAGGTCATTGAAAATGGAATCGTGGCCTACGAATATGGGGAAGCCATTGGATTGAAGACAGGTGACAAGGTATTGGATGTCAATGGACAGCCTTACCAAAGCATCGGTGAATTGAGTAGTGGTTCTGCACTCTTGAGTGAAAACGGCTACTACACTGTCGATCGCCAAGGAGAAAAAATCAAAGTTGAAATCCCGAAAGGATTTATCAATAGTTTCAACTCGGAAGAGGCCTTCAGTAAGTTTATCGCAGTTCGCTTTCCTTTTGAAGTAGGTTCGGTGGAGCCAGGTACGGGTGCAGAGAAAATGGGCATTGCCGCTGGAGATCAAATCATCGCGGTGAATGGTCTTCCAATCACCTATTTTGACGAGATGCAAACTGCCTTGCAGCAGGTAAAAAATCAATCCGTATCCTTGGTTCGTCGCCGAGGTGCACAAGTAGACACCTTGAATGTTCCTGTATCGGCTGATGCCAGAATTGGCATTGCAGTCAATCCGCTTTTGGAGCCTGTACGAAGAGAGTATGGATTTATGGAATCCCTTTCTCGCGGTACTTCACGTGCCTTTGGAGCAGTGATCGTGAATGCGAAAGCCCTGGGTAAAATGTTTACCGGCGAGGTGTCCACCAAAAACGTGAGCGGCCCAATTGGCATGGCTAAAATTTATGGCAACCAATGGGATTGGGTGAAGTTTTGGAGCATCACAGGCTTGATTTCCATGATTTTGGCCTTTATGAACCTACTTCCAATTCCGGCCCTAGACGGAGGACACGTGGTGTTCTTGCTTTACGAAATGGTCTCTGGCCGTGCACCTTCTGACAAGTTTTTGGAATATGCGCAAAAGGTAGGAATGGTCATTTTGCTCGGCTTGATGGTCTTTGCTATCGGTAACGATATTCTCAAACTGATCTTTTAGTAAGGCTGTCAAATTGGCCAACTCCCGGTTTGGCATTTCAATTGAATCTTAGGAAAGAACTTGGATCTAGTCCAGGTTCTTTCTTTATTTTAGTAATATCCTGACAGCAGGCTGTCAATCTGTCTATATGAGCCAATTCGAAAACTCTTTATTCCATAATTTAATGAACGGCGAGTTTGCCGGTGAAGGTGACTTGATTCAATTGATTACGGATGAAGAAGACGAAGTCAATTCCAAGGAAGCCTATGGAGAAGAGATTCCTGTCCTGTCCGTTCGCAATACAGTGCTATTTCCTGGGGTAGTCATTCCCATTACTGTAGGACGCCAGCGCTCAATTCGCTTGGTGAAGAAGGCACAAAAAGGAAACAAGTACATTGGCGTTTGCGCACAGATCCAACCCAATCAGGACGACCCGAGTTGGGAAGACCTGTACCAGGTCGGCACCTTGGCCAAAATTATCAAGATGATTGTGCTTCCTGATGGAAATACCACCATCATCATTCAGGGGAAAAAGCGCTTCGCCATTCGGGAGCAGGTTACTGATGATCCGTATTTCATGGCCAAAGTGGACTACTTGGAAGAAAATTTCCCCAAGAACTCCAAGAAAATCAAGGCGCTGGAAGAGTCGCTCAAGGATGCAGCGATCAAGATCCTTCACCTCAACCCGGAGATTCCTAGAGAGGCACAGGTAGCCTTGGATAATATTGACAATACCGCGTTTCTCACCCACTTTTTATCCTCCAATATCAATGCACCGGTAGAGGCAAAGCAGAGACTATTGGAACTCAACGATGGGGTGGAGCGTGCTACCCTGCTACTCGAATTCATGATGAAAGACATCCAGATGCTGGAGTTGAAGTCGGAAATTCACAAAAAGGTACACACTGACATCGACCAGCAGCAGCGGGATTATTTCCTCCGACAGCAGATGAAGGTGCTTCAAACGGAGTTGGGCGAAGAGGGGCCTGAGAAAGAAGTGGATGACCTTCGCGCCAAGGGAGCGCTGAAAGCCTGGCCTGCCGAGGTGAAGAAGCATTTTGAGAAGGAGTTGGATAAACTTTTACGTGTTAACCCTTCTGCTGCAGAGTATCCTATTGCGCTGAACTATGCAGAAACCTTGGTTGAATTGCCTTGGAATGAATTTACCCAAGACAACTTTGACCTGAAGCATGCACGTGCGATTCTAGATGCTGACCACTTTGGGCTCGAAAAAGTCAAAGACCGCATCATTGAATACTTGGCCGTTTTGAAATTGAAGAATGACCTGAAAGGTCCAATTCTTTGTTTGTATGGCCCTCCAGGAGTGGGAAAAACCTCCCTAGGTAAATCCATTGCCTCCGCCTTGGGTCGCAAATACATCCGTATGTCTCTAGGAGGCCTACACGATGAAGCCGAGATTCGTGGACACCGCAAAACCTACGTAGGTGCGATGCCGGGTAAGGTGATTCAAAACATGAAAAAGGTCAAGATCTCCAATCCTGTATTTGTGTTGGATGAGATAGACAAACTTTCTTCTGACTTCCGTGGAGATCCTTCTTCAGCCTTTTTGGAGGTGCTGGATCCCGAGCAGAATTATGCATTCTTGGACAATTACCTTGAGGTAGAATACGACTTGAGTAAGGTCCTATTTATTGCTACAGCCAACTCCCTTGATTCCATCCAGCCTGCCTTACGGGATCGTATGGAGATCATCGAGGTGACGGGTTATACCCAGGAGGAAAAATTGGAAATCGCTAAGCGTCACTTGGTGCCCAAGCAGCGCACCGAACATGGGCTAAAGCCCAAGGAAATCACCTTTGAAAAGGCAGCGCTGCAGAAATTGGTGGAAGAATATACCCGTGAATCGGGCGTAAGAAGTTTGGAACGGGTCATCGGAAAGGTGGTTCGTAACATCGCCAAATCCATTGCCATGGAGGAGGAGTATGCCTCCAAAATCACCCCTGAGGCGGTTCGCAAGATACTAGGCGCCCCGATTTTTGATAAGGAAATTTACCAGGACAACAGCATTGCTGGGGTAGTGACCGGATTGGCTTGGACAAGTGTGGGAGGGGAAATCCTCTTCATCGAATCCAGTTTGAGCAAGGGCTGCGGCAAATTGACCCTTTCCGGTCAGTTGGGCGATGTCATGAAGGAATCTGCCATGACGGCACTTTCTTACTTAAAGTCCAAAGCAGAGCATTTGGGGATTGACCACCGTGTGTTTGAACAATACGACTTGCACATTCACGTGCCAGCGGGTGCTGTTCCCAAAGATGGTCCTTCAGCGGGCATCACCATGCTGACTGCCATGGCATCGGTGTACACCCAACGCAAAGTAAAGGCAAAAGTCGCCATGACTGGGGAGATTAGTTTGATAGGTAAAGTCATGCCTGTTGGTGGTATCAAGGAGAAAATCTTGGCCGCCAAGCGTGCAGGAATCAAAGAAATCATCCTTTGCCACAAGAACAAGCGTGATATTGAGGAAATTGATGCACACTACTTGAAGGGCATCCAATTCCATTACGTGACCCAAGTGGATGAGGTCCTCGCTATTGCCTTGACTGCTACTCAGGTGGATCGTCCGCTAAAATTTAGTTTTACTGCAGAAACTAAGCCTTCCACTTAAGTCGGATTTAGAGTTTTGCTAAACCCCATTCCCCCGAATTTTAAAGATTAGTTTCAAGATATGCTCACACCCCTTTCCCTTACGCCAAGACAGATCGTTGAAGAACTCGACAAGTACATCATTGGTCAGCAGGATGCCAAGCGCAATGTGGCCATTGCTTTGCGGAATCGTATTCGACGCATGCTGGTCACTTCGGATATCCAGAAGGACATTGTGCCCAACAATATCCTCTTGATTGGAAGCACTGGGGTAGGGAAAACAGAGATCGCACGCCGCTTGGCCAAGATTGCCAACGCGCCATTTACCAAGGTGGAAGCATCCAAGTTTACCGAAGTGGGCTATGTGGGTCGTGATGTGGAAAGCATGGTGCGGGACTTGGTAGAGCAGAGCGTGCAACTCGTGCGCGATACCAAAAAGGAGGAAGTGAAAGTAAAAGCAGCCGAGGCCGTGGAGGAGGTTTTGTTGGATATATTGATTCCACCGGTCAAAGGAATGGGATTTACGAGCGGCAATTCTTATCCTGCTGAGGGCAGTTCGGTATCCTCTTCGGATGAGGAACTCAACGAGCGTACCCGTGACCGCTTTCGAGAAAAACTCCGTCAAGGAGAATTGGAGGACCGCAAAATAGAAATTCAGGTCAAGGCTCCAGCCCCTATGGGAATTGGTATGGTGGGCAATGGCATGATGGATGATGCGAGCATGGCCGGTCTCCAAGACATGATTTCGGGCATGATGCCCAAGAAAACCAAAAAGCGTAAACTCTCCATTTCCGAGGCTCGCAAGGTGCTTTTGGAAGAAGAGGTGTCTAAGTTGATTGACTTTGATGAGGTGAAGGAAGAAGCCATCCGACTTGCCGAAAACAATGGAATCATCTTTATCGATGAGATCGATAAAATCGCCTCTAAATCCGGAAAAGGAGGGGGAGGACCGGATGTGAGCAGGGAGGGAGTGCAGCGGGATTTACTTCCCATTGTGGAAGGCTCTTCCGTCACGACCAAGTATGGAGTCATCCATACCGATCACGTACTATTCATTGCGGCTGGCGCCTTTCACGTAAGCAAACCTTCCGATTTGATTCCTGAATTGCAGGGGAGATTCCCCATTCGCGTGGAATTACAGTCACTCACCAAGGAAGATTTTACGCGCATCCTGAAGGAGCCAAAAAATGCCTTGACCAAGCAGTACCAAGCCCTATTTGAGGCAGAGGAGGTTTACTTGGACTTTACGGACGATGCTATTGAGGAGATTGCTAGTCTTGCCTTTTTGATCAATCAGGAAGTGGAAAATATCGGTGCCCGTAGACTCCATACCGTGATGAGTCACTTGCTCAACGATTTCCTTTTTGAAGTTCCGGATTTGATTGGGCCGAATTCCAAGATTCGCATTACCAAGGAAATGGTACAGGAACGCCTCAGCACCTTGGTGAAAAATCGAGACCTTTCCCAGTACATCCTGTAATTCGAATTACGAACTGATAGAATCTGCTTCGTTACTTGTGAAAAGTAAACGAGCGGGCTCTTATTTTTTAGGACTATCCCACCAAGCAAAGGTGCAGGTGTCACGGCTCAATTCTTTCCAATGGGCTGTGGATAGAGAAAATGCAAATTGACCGGAGGTAGGTAAGTTATCTAATTTCACTCCCAGTACATGAATCAATTCCGTGAGTCCAGGGTTGTGGCCTACCAGTACCAAGGTTTGGATTTGATCCGATTGGGACTGAATGAAACGAAGTAAATGATCTTCTGCAGCATGGTAAAGGGATTTCTCCCAGTGAATTTTTTCCTCCGGATACCCAAGCACTTCGGCGGTCATGCAGGCGGTTTGTTTGGCCCTTTTGGCAGTGGAGGAGCAGATGAGGTCTACGGTGATCCCTCGATTTTTCAGGGAGGCAGCCATTTGGGGCGCATCTCGCAACCCTCGTTCGGCCAATGGGCGCTCAAAATCATCTAACCAAGGGTGGTCCCAGTCGGATTTGGCGTGTCGTATCAAAATTATTTTTTTCATTTCTAGATAAAAAAAACGATTATTTTGTTTTTTTTAATCGAATAGTTACATTTATCGCACTTTCAATTCCAATTTATCACAATTTATTATGTTTACCGGGACAGTAAAATTTTACAATGAAGCCAAGGGTTTCGGATTTATCGTTGATGACGAAACTCAAAATGACGTGTTTTTGCACGCTACAGGCTTAGTAGACAAAGTTGCTCAAAACGACAAAGTTACTTACGAAATTAAGGAGGGTAAAAAAGGACCCAACGCAATCAACGTGAAAAAGGCCTAAGTTTTCTATAGAATCTTGGATCATGAAATCCTCCAAACCTGTGTTGGAGGATTTTTTTTTGCCGACTATTTCGATGTGAAATCTTAGTCAAGTTGTTTTCATTCAGAATTCCCAAACTTCTCTTCCCGTATTTTGTTAAGTTTGATGTACGCTTAAAAAAGCTGGTTAATTCTTGTTAACAAGTATATCCTAAAAAAAATATAGGCGTTAAAATTGAGGTGAAAAATCCAAAATCTGGAACATTAAAAAGCGATAACTATGAGTAAAAAACAATTCTTTCTTGGGGTCCTAGTGGCCGCTTTGGTGGGTGGAGTCGTGGCAGTAGCGGGAGTGAGTTTTTTGATGCGACCGCAAAATGCCAGCACCTTTGATGAAAAG
>CANGYY010000040.1 GCA_947458585.1 Cyclobacteriaceae bacterium
AGGGCTTTACATAGGTGTAGAGCTGCCGCAAGACCTTCATGTCTAGGATTTCTCCCGCTGATTCTTTTTCTTTTTCTAAGCTCAAAGCCTGTTTAGTCTAGGTAAATGTGTGTTGGGTACTCGATTTTGCTCAAAAACAAGCCTTTTGCGGGTGCTGCTTTACCGGCTTGGGTGCGGTCCTTGGAAGCAATGATTTGGTGTAAGTCTGAGACGGGTCTATGCCCAAAGCCTACTTCCAGTAAGGTGCCTACGATGGACCGGACCATCCCCCGCAAAAAGCGGTTGGCCGTAATGTGAAAAAGCAATTCTTCCCCATTTGGTTCCCAATAGGCTTCGAAAATCTTGCAGCGGAAGTGGCTCACCGCTGTATGCACCTTGCTGAAGCATTCAAAGTCCTCGTAGCCGAGCAGGATTTGGGCTGCTTCGTTCATTGCTGTAACATCCGGCTGCTGAAAAAGTTGCCAAGCGAAATCCTGCAGGAAAGGATTTTTGGAAAAGGTAATCCGGTAGAAATAGGAGCGCTTGGTGGCAGCAAAGCGCGCATTAGCCTCCGGCTGTACTTTTCGCACCGCATAAATGGCGATGTCTTTGGGAAGAATGGCGTTGATGGCCTTGATGAAATTTTCTCCTAAATCGCTATCTGTGAGGTCAAAATGGCACACCTGCTGGCTAGCATGTACGCCGGTGTCGGTTCGGCCACTTCCCATAACGGAGATGGGCATGCGAAAGTAGGTACTTAATGCTTTTTCAAGGCACTCCTGAACGGTAAAGGCATTACTCTGGATCTGCCAGCCATGAAATGCGCTGCCCTTGTAGCTGAGTTCTAGAAAATACCGGGTTGTCTTGTCGTCCATGCCGCCGCAAAGATACGATTCCGAATGAAATCAAACGTTACTTGATATTCACAGTGGAAGCCGTTTTCTTTGTTGAAAAAATAAATCATATGATTCAGCGCGTGCAAACCATTTTTCTTTTTCTCATTGCAGTAGGCATGGGGGTGACCCTAAGTACGCAACTTTGGCATCAAGGTGATGTAGATGGCGATTACTGGACCCTGTCGGCCTTTATCCTGACCAATTTGGACCAGGGCGGTGAGGTGATCCAATCCTCTTCCAAATGGTACCTTGGTGCGCTAGCGTCTCTAGCTGCGATTTTGGCTTTGGTTTCTATCTTCCAATACAAACTGCGTTCCCGTCAGCTCCTGCTCAACATGATCAATTCCCTAGTGATGGTGACCCTGGTAGCTGCCACTTTCTTGACTACCAACGGAATCAACGAAGCCATTCAAGGCCAAGACGGGGGTGATTATGGCATCGGATTCTGGTCCATTTTGGTCTCCATGGTCATGAACATGCTTGCCAACCGCTTTATCAAAAAGGACGAGGCGCTAGTCCGCTCGGTAGATCGAATTCGTTAATCAGAAGCCTTGCGAGATCGCAGGGCTTTTTTTATTGGAAGGGTTTTCCTCCTTCCCTATACTTTTCTAACTTGTTGCAGTTGAACTTGTACTTATGAAATTTGAAACCTTGACCATTCACCTCGGCAATGGGACTCACGAGAGTCACGGCGCTGTGGTACAGCCCATCACCTTGAGTACCACGTTTGAACATGGAAACGAAGCAGGCATGTTGTATTCTCGTGCCAATAATCCTAACCGACATTCCTTGGAACAGGTTTTGGCAGCCATGGAACAGGGGGAAGATGCAGCGGCTTTTGCTTCTGGCAATGCTGCGGGTACAGCCGTCTACCAGGCCCTTGCCCCAGGATCTCATATCGTGGCTCCTGACGACATGTACCATGGATTGCACAATTCCATGGTGCAGCTCTTTGCGGGCATTCACGAGGTGACCTTTGTGGACATGAGCAATCTCGAAGCGGTGAAAAATGCCATCCGTCCCAATACGGCACTTTTTTGGGTGGAATCTCCTTCCAACCCGCTTTTGAAGGTGAGCGATATCCGTGCGATTTCGGCATTGGCCAAGGCTCAGGGAGCGATTTTGGCTTGTGACAATACCTTTGCAACACCGGTATTTCAAAACCCCATCGACTTGGGAGCAGACTTGGTCATGCATAGCAGCACCAAGTATTTTGGGGGGCATTCCGATATCCTCGGAGGAGCCTTGGTCACGGCAAAAAAAGATGCCTTCTGGGAAAAAATTCGGAACGTGCAGCGCATTGGCGGGGCAGTTCCTTCTCCGACAGACTGTTATTATTTGACACGCAGTATTCGTACGCTGGCCTACCGAATGAAAGGACATGCAAGCAATGCCAAGGCCTTGGCGGAATTTTTAGTTTCCCATGCTCAAGTGGAAAAAGTATACTACCCAGGATTGGCTACTCATCCCAACCACGCGGTGGCAGCCAAGCAGATGCATGGCTTTGGAGGGATGGTTTCCTTCACGGTAAAAGGTGGAGCGGCAGCGGCAGATCGACTGGTATCCAAACTTCGATTCTTCGCCAATGCGACGAGTCTGGGCGGGGTAGAAAGTTTGATCGAGCGCAGGGCTGCTGTGGAGGGCCCAAATACCACTACTCCCGATAATCTACTTCGTGTATCGGTAGGCCTAGAGCATATCGATGACTTGATCGATGATATGAGTCAGGCGTTAGGATAATTATCGCTAACGGTTGGCAGTCCACGGTCCACAGCCCATCCAATTGTACTGCAAAGTTTATTTCATTTGGTGAAAGGTGAAAAAGTACCTTAAAAAGAAAGGCCCCGTACGAACGGGGCCTTTTTGCTTACTTGTAGATTTGGACAGGCCAACTGTCGTTGCCCAAGTTGATGTCAGTAGTGACCTTATCTGGGTCGATGACCACCTGCTTGATCTTCTTGCTTCCTTTGTGGAGGTAAGTCCAGGTGTCTCCACGCTGCCAGATTTCTACGGGTAGGTTTACCCGTTCGGTCGCATTGTCTGCATAGGTGATTTCAAGCGTAACTGGCATCGGGAAATCCCCTTTATTCACCAGGCTGATGACCTGATTTTCTCCATAAGGCTGCACGGAGTTGATGCCTAGGTCAATGTTGCCATTGCCATAAAACCAACCCTTCCAGAACCAGGACAAGTTCTCGCCGGCCACATTTTCCATGTGATTGAAGAAGTCACCTGGCTGCGGGTGCTTGTAGGCCCAGGTCTTGATGTACGAACGGAAGGCGTTGTCAAAGCGCTCTGGGCCCAAGATGTATTCACGGAGCATCACCAATCCAACAGCTGGCTTCATGTAGGCTACCATGCCCAGGTTACGGGTATCTACCACATCTGGATAGTTGTCAATTCCTTCCCGGTTGTCGCTGGTGAAGTAGTTGTTGAAGTTGCGGGTTTGCTGTAGGGTAGAAGGGTATTCTCCCTTGTTGAAGGCATTGGAGCTGTAGTGGTTGATGAAGGTATTGAAGCCCTCATCCATCCAAGCGTAGCGGCGCTCGTTGGTACCGACGATCATCGGAAACCAGTTGTGTCCAAACTCGTGGTCGGTCACGCCCCAAAGCGATTCTCCCTTGGATTGGTAGTGGCAGAAGTTAAGCCCTGGGTATTCCATACCGCCAATTTCTGCTGCCACGTTAGTCGCAGTTTCGTAAGGGAATTCATACCATTGCTTGGAGTAGTATTCGATGGATGCCTTGCTGTATTCTGTAGATCGGGTCCAGGCATCTTGTCCATTGCTTTCGATAGGGTAGGCAGACTGCGCGAGGGCTTTTTTGCCGCTAGGCAGGTTGATGCGTGACGCATCCCAGATGAAAGAGTCTGAGGTACCGAAGGCCACGTCGCGTGCATTTTGAATGCGGAAATGCCAGGTAACCATGCCGCTCTGCTTAGGGCGAGTGAGTGCGGTGTTTTTGATTTCTTCAGGAGATACCAAGTAAACTGTTTCTTCGCTTTGTGCGGCTTTTGCATAGCGGGTTTGCAATTCCTTGCTCAGTACTTCGATGGGGTTCATCAATTTGCCTGATCCCACGACGATGTGGTTGTAGGGCACAGTGACCTTGTAGTCAAAGTTGCCATACTCCAAGTAGAATTCACCAGCACCTAGGTAGGGCTCGATATTCCATCCTTCGGTTTCGTCAAAGACAGCCACTTTGGGATACCACTGCGCAAAGGCATAGATCCAGCCGTCTTTCACTTTCAGTCGTCCCATGCGGTCCATTCCTTTTTGAGGTACTTTGAAGGAAAAGTCCATAGAGACTGTTGCTTTTCCACCTTTGGCGGGGATGGGTTCAGCAAACCACACCTGCATGCGGGTATCGTCGATGAGGTGTTTGCTCGAGTTGACACCTTTTGGACCTACTTTGGACTGCACGTTGGCAATTTGGTAACCACCGTCCACGTCTCCATTGTATCGGTTGCCCTGCACGGGAGTGGTGAGGGTTCCGCGGGAGGTAGAGGTAAATCGGTTTTGCTCCAATTGGAGCCAGATGAAGTCCAAGGCTTCTGGACTGTTGTTGGTGTAGGTGATGCTTACCTTGCCGGAAAGGCTGTGGCTAGCCTCATCCAGTGTGACTTCGATTTGGTAGTCTGCGGCATTTTGCCAGTAGGCTTCACCCGGCTTGCCTGAGGCAGATCGGTAGCTGTTTCCTCTGCGGTCGATGACCTCGGTAAAGTTTTTTTGGTTGTTGTCCTTTCCTTGTTGCGAAAAAGTAGGGAAAGGAGCATTCAGAATAAAGAGGGACAAAAGTCCGCCTAGTTGGAGTATTCTTTTCATGATTGGAATGTATTTGCGTTCAAAATATGGACAAAACTGCTTTTGACGAATTTTTTTACGTGAAGGTAATGGAAATGGTTTAATTCAAGCCCTATAGAGTACTTGTTTGCTGATTCAAAAGCCACTTACCTTTGCCGGCTAAACCACCTATTCATGTTACGATTTCTTGGAATCCTCTTGTTTATTGCGCCATATGGGCCCGCTTACGGACAGCAGGACACCACCACCCAGAGGCTGGAAGAAGTAATGATTCAGGAAAATCGAATTCAATTGCCATTTTCTAAACAGAATCGCTCACTCGTTGTCCTCGATCGTCGACAGCTTGAGGTCAGTCCGGCCAAAAGTTTGAATGAGGCACTCAGTTTTGTGCCTGGGGTAGATGTGCGGCAGCGAGGGGTAGCTGGGGTGCAAGCAGATATTGGAATTCGTGGAGGCTCGTTTGAGCAGACCCTTTTGTTGATCAACGGAATCAAGTTGAGTGATCCGCAGACCGGGCACCACTTAATGAATATTCCCATTCCCCTGTTAGGCATTGACCGGGTAGAGGTTTTGAAAGGTCCAGCCTCCCGTATTTTTGGGCAAAATGCCTTTACGGGCGCGATCAATGTCATTACTCGTCTGGCAGAGGCCCCAAGTCTACGGCTGCAAAGCTATGGAGGGAGTTTTGGATCTTCTGGAATTAGCGTGGCTGGGGCGCTACCGATTGGGAACTATCGGCAGCAACTTTCTTTTTCTTCTGATGGTAGTGATGGGCATTGGTACAATTCAGATTATAAGGTTCGGAACGTATTTTACGAGGGAGGTGCACAAGTACATCCAGCACACGAGATCCGAGGGATGCTTGGGTATACCGACCGAAGTTTCGGGGCCAATGGGTTTTATACCTCTGCCTTTCCCGATCAGTGGGAAAGTATTCAAACCAGTTTGGCGGCTGTTTCGCATACCTTCAAAAAAGAAAAATTCCAACTGCTTAGCCGAGTTTATTGGAGACAAAATGAGGACGAGTTTCGCTTGAAGCGAAAAGAGCCTGCTTTTTTTCAAAATAACCATACGTCCACTGTGGCAGCGATTGAAACCCATGGGAGTTATAACAGCAAGTTGGGTGTCACCGGTGTTGGTTTGGAGGTGCGGCAAGAGGCCATCGTGTCCAGTAATCTTGGGGAACATTCTCGGGATTTAGTGGGGGTCTTTGCTGAGCAATTTATTTCCGTCGGTAAAAAAGGGGAGATACGGGGAGGTCTTTACTCCAACTACTATTCCGAGTACGGGTGGAAGCATTTTCCGGGGGTAGAAATTGGCTACCAAGTGACTTCTGCGCTTCGGCTTTTCTCGGGCGCGGGGTATAGTTTCCGGATTCCTACTTACACCGATTTGTATTACCGAGGCCCTACCAATGTAGGGAATCCCAATTTGATGCCGGAAGAGGCCTTTTCGGTCGAGTTGGGAGCCAAATGGGCAAAGCCAAATTGGAGAGCCGAGCTGGTGTTGTTTAATCGGGCCAGTGAAAATCTGATTGAGTGGACCCGAGGCACTTCAAAAGAGCCCTGGAAGCCACAAAACTTTACCTCTGTAAATTTTCAAGGGGTAGAAAGTTCATTTGTTTACCAAATGGCTATAGGCAATCGACAGGTTAGTATCAAAGAGTTTCAATTGGCCTACAATTACATTCATGCGGATTTGCAGCAAGTAGTTGGATTGGAATCTCGCTATGCGCTTACTGCGCTGAAGCATCAATTGATCAGTGGGCTACTCGTGGGGCTAGGTAAAAAAGTAGAATGGAATACCAAGATGCGCTATGTGGAGCGAATCAGTTTGGCTCCTTATTTAGTAGTCGATACACGTGTAGACTACAATCGACTTGGACAATTTGGCTTTTTTGGGGAGGTATCCAACCTTGGAGATGCGGACTATATCGAGGCAGGCACCGTGCAGATGCCTGGACGCTGGTTTCGTGTAGGTATTTTGTTGAATTTGGAGTAAGGATTTATTTTTTATTCTCATTTTCAATAATTTAAAGAGAGAGGGAGAAAAAAAACAGGAAAGGCTATTGCATAAAATCTGATTCAGATTACCTTTGCAATCCCTTCTGAAAAGAAAGTCTAGGGGAGTTTAGCTCAGCTGGTTCAGAGCATCTGCCTTACAAGCAGAGGGTCGGGGGTTCGAATCCCTCAACTCCCACATCAAATCCCGAAGAAATTCGGGATTTTTTTTTGTCTAAAAATCCTAAGGATTATTCAGCAAAATCAATTAAAAACCCCTTAAAAACTCAATTTTCGATGTTTTTAGATTTTTTCAATTCGAAAATTTCGGGCTATTGAGGTGTATTTTTTCTAGTCAAAACCCCTACAAATTCTTCAAATTTTTAGACCTGTTTTCGTTCGTCAAATCCACTTGCAAAAAAATTGCAAAAAATTCTGGAAAAGAAGGGAAGGGATTTGCAAAAGGAAAGGGCTTCTGAGTTTAGTTACGTTCAAATTTTAAGGGATTAGATTTAGGCTTTAAGTGACAGATTTTTATGGGCTAGCCCACATTAGCCATGTTTTTCATTTTAATAATGCTGCTTTAATTTCGGTATTGCATAAGATAAAGACATGTGACAATCATAAAAATTAATAGTTTAGTTTGATTACTTTCGATAAATTGATTTATCAAAACATGCTGTCCTTTTATGAGACGATTATTCGCTGCTTTTATCCTGATATTAGGCTTTATTTCTACACCAGGTCTTTCGCAAGAGTCAACCGAAAAATTAAAAACCAGTTCTTGGTACACCACAGACGGTAGCAATGAACTCGTACTTATGATCAAAGATGATTTTACTTTATTTGAAAGTCAGCTTTGGGAGATCGATCAAGCGACTTCAGAAAGGGTGGTTCTTAAAAATGGGGACAATAACCTAGTGCTTTTGATTTCAAAAAACGGAGATACCTACACCCTAATAAACGGCGAGAAAAAAACACCCGTTCAACCTAAAAAGTCTAAAGATCTTAGAAATAGAAAAGTAGGTCAAACGGACGTTTCAAATGATTTTTTCAAGCAAGATCAAGTCTTATTACAGGGCATATTTATTCCTATAGACACCATGCCTACCACCATAAATATTATCTATAATCATGCCTTAAGCGAAGGACAAAAACAGTTTACAGGAGATGTGGATGAAAAAGGAAGGTTCAAAGTTATCTATCCATTGGATTATCCTCAGGAGGTAATGGTTCAGGCAGGAGATGCTTTTTTTACCTATTTAGCTACCCCGGGAGCTACCCAAGCTATGGTCATTAGTGAGGACTCATTCAAAAGTGGGGTTTCATCTGGGGCGCAGGTGAAATCCATTGATTTTATGGGAGATTTGGCGGTGGAAAACGAGGAAGACCGACTTCTAGGCCCAGAGTTTATGAAGGTTCGGGACTATTTTCTCATAGACAGCTTACAAAAAGCGTTGGAACCGGAAGAGTTTTTAAGGTTCCGTTTAGACTTTATGAAAAAGCACGAAGTTTTTTATCTTACTTACTTTGACTCGATCCCTGTTAGCCCGCTGATACAGGAAATCAGCCTAAGAGATGCAAGAATTTACGCAGCTAATGACCTTCTAAGGTACATTTGGCTTCACAATGGAACTTCGAGTGGCATAATAAGAGGGGTAGATGTGCCTGACGATTACTTAGCTGAACTGAAGAAATTGATCAAAAATGATCCGAAGGATTTTTTGAGCCCCAATTATTACAGTTTAATGCGGGAATTTACAATGGCGACGCAACCTTCAAAGTACAAAAAGGTCATTAATCTGATGAATAAACAAAATTATGCATACTACAAGTCTCTTAACCTTTCTGAATCTCAAAAGTCTGCAGTAGCAAATTGGTATGAACAGGTCGAAAGGGGCGTCGACCGTGATAGTTTAGTTCTTTCTGATGAGTTCAAGGAATTGTCAAAAATCCATCAGTCAGAAACGGTCGATTCCTATGCCTTGGCGCAATGGGATGACACACTCGATGAAATCTCCGATCTGGGAATAATCCCTAGGTCAAGCATTATTTCAATCTTTTTGGACATGAATTTCCAGGGAAGAGGAAGGGAAATCCCTCAAGCTATCCGATCAGAACTTAAAGGTTTGGAGATAGAGCCTCAAATTTTGGCTTTGATCAACCAAAATATTGAAGAATTTGAGCTTACCAAAAACGCTCGCTTCGTGGAAGGAGTAGCCATAGCAGAGAATTCTGAAAATGTTCTTTCTCAATTGAAAGCCAAATATCCGGGCCAGGTAATCTACATTGATGTTTGGGCGACTTGGTGTGGACCGTGCATCAGAGAATTCCAATCTGCGGAAGCCCTGAAAAAAGAAGTACCAGAAAACGTTGTTTTCGCTTACATCTGTGCCCAATCGGATCGAAAGTCATTCGAAAATCAAATTAAAAAGTATGCCTTGGTAGGGGAGCACTTCTTTCTGGATCAAGCATCATATCAGCCATTTGATAAAGAATTTAACATCACAGGCTTCCCGACCTACATGGTCATTACCAAAGAAGGTAAACTCCTACAAGAAGGAATCCATCGCCCGAGTTCGGGGCCACTTTTGGTGAATCAATTGAAAGAACTTACTTCTCGGTAAGAAATTTTAATTGTTAAAAATCAACTTATGCATCTGCTCCAACTTACTTGGAGCAGATGCATTTAGAACTTGCCTAGTTCCAAGCCTTTCATGGAGTATTTAGATACCACGATTTTTGATGCCTAATTTTTTAGCTTCAGCGATATGGTTTTCAATTCTGAATTCGGCACGAATGTCTCCTCCCAAGCCTACTTCTCATGCAAAACAAATCTGTTCCGGTACAGGTCGACGAGTGTAAATACTTCGTTTTTCGAACCATTTATAAGTTGGAAGTTTAAGATTGGGATTGGCTTTTAGATTGGTATTAGGGGATTTGTTAGTCGATGATTTACTCGTGTTGAAAAACGTCTCAATTGAATAGTTTTTCAACCTGATTTTCGAATCAGGTCTTTTTTTTTAGACCCTGCTGTACACTAATCTCTATATGGAATACAGCATGGGAAATAGATTGTTAGAAAAACACCAAGATTTTATCAAATCAATAAAGGAATCCACGGGCATCAAAATTGTGTCTGCGGATTTTAGGTACTAAATAACTAATCGCCTTCCCTTTATTTTTTGGATGCGTTCCAATTTTGGATCAACTTATCCGAATACCCTTGATTTACAATTTCAATATTTCCTTTTTCATCAATTAGATAAAAGGTGGGATAACCCTTGACCCCATACGCTTGCCCTACTTCCTTTGCGCCAACTAAAACAGGGAATGGTATGCCAACTTTAGCCTGGTATTTTTCCATTTTTTCCCGTTCATCCACAGGATTAACATACAGCGGAACAACATTTTCGGCGAATGAAAAGGATGGCTTTTTAAACTCATCAATGGCGATTTTGCACCAGCCACAATTGATCATGGAAAAGTCCAACAATACTTTTTTACCTTTGAAATCAGAAACCCTCACCCAATTCCCATTCAAATCCTGAAGTTTGAAGTCAGGGGCATTATCCCCAACAGAAAGAAGTTTGGATTCTGCGACTTCAAAACCAGCTGCTTTGGAGATATATCCTTGAGGGATAGTTGGTTCCAAAGGTATATTGACTTGATCAAATGAATATTCGGAATAAAAAACCTCTATCAGCTGATTTCTCCTTTTGTTATGGTAAAGCCTTCGCGAAAGAAACTCAGGCAGAAAGTTGGCTGGGTTGATAAACAGGTGGTTTTCCAGATATACTTGCTTATCGGATATCATCGTATCCATTTCCACCCAAACAAAATCCATCAAGGACTTCCCGTCAATTACCGTATCCTGTTTGTAGGCTAAAGCTTCTTGGCTTAGCAAATGGATGGGGCTGAATGATCTATAGGAATTACTTAAAAGTTGATCGGGTTGGTCTTCAAGAACGGTAACATTTTTGTTGCCGTGATTGACCACGTATGAAACATTACCAACAAACCAAAATTCAGACTCTTCTCCCTTTTTTCCATAAAAATCATAGCCTAAACTTACTTCTGGGTTCCTTTGAAATAAAGTTTCATATTGAATGGTGTCAAATTCTCCTAGATTAGGATCTTCCCAAATTAGGGTTTGATCAAAACCTATTTGCCCCGCTTCAAGGATTTGCTGTTTTGAGTTTTTTAAAACATCATCTGGGGAGAGGGAGGATTCACATGAAAATCCTAAAAGACCTGCAGCAAGTCCAAAAACTACTTTTTTCATACCTTTTCAATCGTCTAAACCAATTTTTATTTAATACCTCAAATCCGCTATCAATCTTTTCAATTGTGATTTTTAAGGTCAGGGCCGGGAGTTCCAATAAGGTAATCCCATACATGACGATGGTTCCACGAAAGCTTTACTGCTCTTGTGCGACCATGCTTATTGGTTGAGCGTGCCTACATTGACTACCGGGCTTGCGCTGCGGTCGGAGCAGCATAGGCCAGGTTGGAAATACGTGCTTCGATCACTTTGATGCCTGCCTGGAGGAGACGCTCTGCAATTTCTTTTTCCAAAGAATGATTGACTTCCTCTACTCCTGAGCGTAGGGTGACTTCACTGTGGTTGTCGTCAAAATTGTCGTAGCAGAAGAGTCTGGCCATTTTACGCACGGCAGCATCGGTCTGGAGGTGAACGAAGTTTTCATAGTCTTCCACATCGAAGCTTGTTTTGAAAGTGTCCTTTACCTGCCATACCACGATGGTACCGATCATGACTGGGTTGCCGATTTTGTCATTGACCTTGAGCGGCTTGTGTTCAAAGTTGCGAACCCGCAAGGAAATCTTCTTTCTTGTCATGAAGGGGTTGACCCAGAAAAAGCCATTTGCCTTGACGGTTCCCTTGTACTCACCAAAGAGCAGAAGCACCATTGCTTGGTTGGGATCTACACTAAAGAATCCCCCCAAAATGATCAAGGAAAGCGTTAATGGAACTCCCAAGATTTTTGGTGCGGGGAAGCCTATGAAAAACAAGAAAATTGAGGCTGATATGCCTGCTAAGCTAAGGAATAGGAATAAAAATCCTGAGGAGGGTTTGGTAATTTTTTCCATGTTTAAGTGATATTAATTTGATATAATAATGACTACACAAAATTCTTTTAAGTCAGCTGAGCTTTTTGCTTCATTTTTTTAATCTCATATTTTTATTATAAGATTATCCGCATTTCAACTTTTGGATCAAATCGAGCGTTAACCTCCCTAATTTAGTTTTTTTATAGTAGTTTGTTTAGGATTTAGGCAATTTGAATTGAAGCGGTAATCTCATTCTGACACGAACGGCCTTTCCTCCAAGTTGTCCCGGGGTCCATTTGGGAGCGTTTTGAATCACTCTCATGGCTTCCTGATCACATCCTCCACCAATGCTTCTGAGTGTTTCTATATCTGAGATTGTACCGTCGGAATTGACAATAAAAGCCATGACGACAGTTCCTTCGATTCCTCGTTCCTTAGCCTCCTCGGGATATTTGATAGATTCAACAAGGTAGTTCATCCATCCTTCCATTCCCCCTGCTGGTTTGGGTTGAATTTCTGTGATTTCAAAGACTTCCTCTCCCGTTGGTTCAGTTGCTGTCACAACGAGGACTTTCTTTCCATTTTTTTCCCTCAAAATGGTCACATTCGTGGTATCTCCTGTAGATTCAGCGGTCATTGGAATTACCAGATTTTCAGGAAAATCAGCAGTTGTTACCTTGGAGCTTTTGCAGGAAAAGACAGCAAGAAATAAACCTATAAGTGGCAGAGTCAAAATAAATCTGGCTTTCTGGATTGGATTTGTGTTGGTTTGGGTCATCATCATAATTCGTTTTTTGGTTTGGAATTGATTAAAACTATGTAGTAAATGGTTGGAATTACTTTTGGTTACCAAGCGTAGTAAAAGCTTGGAATATGCTATTTCGGAATGAAATCTGGTTATGAAATGATCTGCTTGAAACTCATGAACTTCCCTGATCATTCGCTCATACATAAAAATGAAAGGATTAAACCAGAAAAAAACTTTCAGTAACTGAACCAAGAGCAAATCTAATGTATGCCTTTGGGTACAATGAACGGACTCATGTTGTAGGATTAACTGATGATCATCGTCAGTTTGATCAAAGCTTGGGAGCATGATGTATCCAAAAAAAGATGCTGGTTCAAAGCGAGAATGAATCGCCAATTTGTTTCCATTGTAAACCTGAAGAGTTGCTGATTTGAGTTGAATCCATAATCTCAAAATTTCCCAGACAAATTTTGAAGCAGCAAATACCAATCCGACGATATAGCAGAAAAACAAAACTTTCTGCCATGAAAAATTACTGGAATTCACCATTGATTCTGGCTCAATCTGTCCACCTACCCAAAACACAGGTAATTGAACTTCTGGGAGGACTACCATACTTGGAGCAACATCAATTGTGAAAAGAGGAACCAATACCGAAGCAGTTAATAATATGAGAAGCATGAACCTGTTCCATTCAAAGAAAGTCAGTTTCTCAAAGAATACTTTGTAAAATCCAACAGTTAAAGCGAGGCAAATACTTCCTTCCCAGAGATAAATTAAAACATCATTCATCATGTTTTTGAGTTTTCATAATCATCAATCAACTTTTGAATTTCTTTGATTTCCTTTTCAGAAAGATCTTTTTCTTTGACCATAAAAGAGAGGAAATTACCTACTGAGCCATCAAAGAAGTGATTCACCATTCTATTGATACTTTTCTTACTGTATTCTCCCTGAGTAATCAGCGGAAAATACTCGTGAGTAGTACCGTATGCTTTGTGTCCCAAAAAGCCTTTTCGTTCCAGCAATTTGATGGACGAAGCAAGCGTGGTGTAGGGAGGTTTGGGTTCAGGTAATTGTGCCAATACCTCTCTCACCAAGGCACGCTCTTCTTTCCAAAAAATCCGCATAATACGCTCTTCATGTTGTGTTAATTCTTCCATGCCACTAAGCTAAAATGAGATTTTTATTATTCCTACGAAAATATCGTAATTCTACGAAAAAATAATAATTCTTATAACAAAAAAATAATCAGTTGAAGGGCTGCTATCTTGATCAGGACATTTGTGAAGAGAAAATAGTTTGCACTAAAGTTAAATCCTAAAACTCCTCAATTGAATAGTTTTTCCTTCTAACCTCGCCTTTACTTTTTTGAACTCTCCTTTATACTTATGAAAAAGGAGGTTCACATGTCAAATCAATTATTGAATAAGTACGCGGAGATTATAAGTTCTCTCAAAGCATCCAATGGGATTAAGGTTGTATCAGTCGAAGAGATAAATGACAACGAAGTTTTTCTAAGACTGAAGGATTCATTCGAAGCCTATTTTTCTGAAATCAGTGAGACCCGATTGCCATTAACTATCCTTATGGATGAAATCTTCACTGCTGTAGAGATGAAAGGTGGTTACAAACTAAAGGTTCATAACTATCTCTTTTTTGAATTACCAGATGGCTCCCATTTTAGATTTTCACCTTATGGATCTGATGGGCTAGAAATAAGTCGTATTTGGGTAAATCCTCAGCATCTCAATGGAGGGCTTGGTTCTGCGATGATGGATATGTTTTTTCAGTTTGTGATGGATTCGATTGGGTACATCCCTCCATTATTTTTGGAATGTACTGGGTCTGTTGGATTAGGGGATAATGCTCAAGTAACTACCATCTCCAAGCAAACCAATTTCTTTCGAAAGTTTGGGTTTCGGGTAAAGGATGGAAAGAATTATCCATCTTATGTATCTATGTCAAGACCAAAGGAGGAAAAGCAATCCCTTGAAATCTTTGACTCGGAGGAACTGAATCAGGAGTAAGACCTCCACTTAATTCAACATCAATTTTTTGACCTTAGTTACCGTGTTGATTGAAATTCCTGCGAGAGAGGAAACCTCAGTCATCTTATACCCCTTTTTGAGTAACTGGATTGCCTTTCGATTTTTGGGTTTGGATAGAAAGGATAGTGAATCTTCTTTAGTACCAGGTTTTCTTCCCAAATACTTATTTTGAAGTTTGGCAATCGCAATACCTTCCAACTGCCTCTCCTTGATTAGTTTCCTTTCCATTTCAGCGACTACCCCCAAAATGGAGATAATCATTTTTGAAATTGGATTCTCTTCCCCTTTTTCATCTAAGGTGACAAGACCCTGACTAATGAAGTGAATTGGGACTTTCCGTTGTGCGGTATAATAGATAAAGTTGATGATGTCACGAAGGTCTCTACCACATCGGTCGATCTGCCAAACGGAGATGGAGCCAACCACTCCTGCATCAATTAACTTTTTGAGTTCAATGCCACCTGTTCGGTCAAACATGGGGATGCTTCCTGAACAGGTGTCTTCGATTACTTTGTCATAATTTGATTCGTTCACTCGCTGACGGTCGGTCTTTTGGTCGGCTGTGGAGATTCGGACGTAGAGGATGGATATGCTCACAATTTTAGGGTCTTGAGAGGCTAATTTAGGCTGTAATTGGTGTCTGCGCAGCATTTTTAGGCGTTTTTCAGCCAAAAAAGAATAGCAAAAAAAGGTAGACCTTAATTATGAACTTAAAATTTCAAAACCCTTAGTTTTCAAGGATTTTGGATAAGTGATTTCTGCTGAGAATCTGTATTCTGGGTTTTATAGGAAAATCACCTTAACTTGAGTTTCAGAAAACAAATCACCAAGTCCACCGACTAAATGCACTTGATTGAACTCAAAACCAATCTTGATTGAAATTTCAGCAAAAGAATAAATGACGTTAGACCAATACGTAGATAATATCAATAAACGATTTAGGCTTGGCAATGCCACTGAACATACTTTTCGTGGGGATTTACAGCAACTTATTGAAAGTTTAGTTCCGACAATAAGGGCGACCAACGAACCCAAAAGACAAAGTTGTGGTGCCCCTGATTACATTTTGACAATCAAAGACATCCCTGTTGGTTTTATTGAAGCGAAAGATATTGGAGATAAAGACCTTGAAGGATTAAAAAAAACAGGGAATAAGGAGCAATTTGATAGATACAAGGCTTCTTTGGACAATTTAATTTTCACTGATTATTTAGATTTCTACTTATACCGCAATGGACAGTTTGTAAGCAAAGTATCTATCGCCGAAATCACATCAAAAGGGATAAGGCCACTTTCGGAGAATTTTGGAAGTTTTGAAAACTTCATCAAAGACTTTTGCTCTCATGTTGGTCAAACAATAAAGAGTACCAAGCGATTGGCGGAAATGATGGCGGGTAAAGCCCGATTGCTTTCCGAAGTGATTGAGAGGGCCTTGACAAGTGATGAAACCAATCAGGAAGACAGCACTTTGAAAGACCAAATGAATGCTTTTAGACAAATCCTGATACATGACATTACACCTAAAGGTTTTGCGGATGTGTATGCCCAAACTATTACTTATGGAATGTTTGCAGCACGTCTTCACGACCCAACCTTACCTACATTTAGTAGACAAGAGGCCTTTGAACTTATTCCAAAATCCAACCCCTTCCTAAAAAAGCTCTTCGGCTACATTGCAGGCTTAGAGTTGGATGAGAGAATCAAATGGATTGTCGACGATTTGGTGACTATTTTTTTGGCATGCAATGTCGAGGAAATGCTCAAGAGTTATGGGAAGGCCACCAAGATGGAAGACCCAATTATTCACTTCTATGAAGATTTTTTAAGTGAATACGATCCGAGTTTGCGAAAAGCAAGAGGAGTTTGGTACACACCACAGCCTGTGGTAAATTTTATAGTTCGAGCAGTCGACGACATTCTGAAAACAGAATTTGATATGCCACAAGGTTTGGCGGATACAAGTAAAACAAAAATTAAAATAACCCAACAGGGTAAGCAAATTGAACAAGAAGTTCACAAAGTACAGGTACTTGACCCTGCCACAGGTACAGGAACGTTCCTTGCAGAAGTAATCAAACATATTTACAAAAAGTTCGAAGGTCAGCAAGGCATTTGGAGCAATTACGTAGAAACCCATTTGTTGCCCCGTCTTAATGGTTTTGAATTGTTAATGGCAAGTTATGCCATGGCTCATTTGAAACTCGATTTGCTCTTAACAGAGACAGGCTACAAACCAACTACAAACCAACGTTTTCGGGTGTATTTGACAAATAGCCTTGAAGAAAGTCACCCCGACACAGGAACTTTATTTGCTAATTGGTTAAGTACCGAAGCCAACGAAGCCAATCACATCAAAAGAGATACGCCTGTAATGTGTATCCTTGGTAATCCCCCATACAGTGGTGAGAGTGCCAATAAAGGGGATTGGATTATGAAATTAATGGAAGATTATAAAAAAGAACCAGGAGGAAAAGAGAAACTAAATGAGCGTAATCCGAAATGGATAAACGATGATTACGTTAAGTTTTTGCGTTATGGACAACACTACATTGAAAAAAATGGAAGCGGAGTATTGGCATTTATTAATCCACATGGATTTTTAGATAACCCAACTTTTCGAGGTATGCGATGGAACTTGCTAAAAACCTATGACAAAATTTATACCATAGACTTACACGGAAACGCTAAGAAAAAAGAAACTGCACCTGATGGAAGTGCCGATATAAATGTTTTTGATATTCAGCAAGGTGTTTCAATTAACATCTTTGTAAAAACAGGAAAGAAAAAGGCAAATGAATTAGGTAAGGTACTCCATTTTGATTTGTTCGGTAAACGAGAAAAAAAATACGATTTTCTAATTGAAAATTCATTGAAAACAATTGATTTTGAAGAGTTGTCGTTCAATACACCTAATTTCTTTTTTGTGCCCAAAAATGATGAAGGAAGAAGTGATTATGAAAGAGGGTTTTCAGTAAATGAATTTTTTACAATCAATGGAGTTGGACTTACAACAGCACACGATGATTTTGTTATAAAAGAAAGGAAAAAGGATTTACTAAATTCATTCAATGCTTTTCAAAGTACAGAAAGAGATATTGAAATTCTCCATTCGAAATTTAATGTTAAGAAAAAAGAAGGTTGGGATATTTTACAAGGGTACGATAATATTAAAAACGAAAAAAATCTATCGAAATTTATAGAACATATATCTTACAGACCTTTTGACAATAGGTTTGTTTTTTATGAAGACAAATTAGTGTGGAGAACATGCAGAAAGGTAATGCAACATTTTGTGATAGGGCAAAATGTAGGTTTGAATTGGATAAGACCAATGAGTAGTAAATATGATTTTTCCATTTTCATATCTAATTCAATAACTGACCAATGTTCAGCAGGAAATAAAAGTGCAGGTGCCGGAATTAGTTCTATTGCACCTTTATATTTATACAGTTCAAAAAACGGACAACAAACCATCGGGCAATCAACTGAAAGAACGCCAAACCTAAATACAGAGATTGTTAAGAAAGTATCAGAAAAATTAGATTTGACTTTTACCAACGAAAAGGAAACCACCAAAGACACTTTTGCACCCATTGATATTTTAGATTACATCTATGCGGTTTTTCACAGCCCAATCTACCGAGCGAAATACAAGGAGTTTCTAAAAATTGATTTCCCACGAGTTCCTTATCCAAAGAACATTGATACGTTTTGGCATTTAGTAAAATTGGGAGGTGATATCAGACAGATTCATTTATTGGAAAGCCCAATAGTGGAGAAATTCATTACCCAATATCCCATTGATGGAGATAACGTAGTTTCCAAGGTGAAATTTGAAGAAAACTATGAAATCATTGATGGAGATAGCATTACTCTTATGGACCCAGTGTACCCGATGGGAAGAGTTTACATCAATGAACATCAGTTTTTTCAACAAGTACCCAAAATTGCATGGGAGTTTTACATTGGGGGATATCAGCCAGCACAAAAGTGGCTAAAGGACCGTAAGGAGAGAAAACTCGATTATGAAGATATTCTACACTATCAGAAAATCATCGTTGCACTTTCAGAAACGGATAGATTGATGAAGGAGATAAATAATATAGAGATTGAATGAAAGAAATGAATCCATCCGTATTTGTCCTTAGGGCTGATTTTGGTCGGTATACAGACACTTTTGAAAAAGAGGGTTACATCGGTATAGGTTGGTTTACAGAAGACCCCATTGGATGGGATTTGATGGACAAGGATTTGTTGAAGGTCAAATACAGGGAATTATTCCCTAATGACCCTAATATGAGGATAAATCAGAATGTGGGTCAAATCCATCGATTCGTAAATGAATTAAAGGTTGGGGACTTGGTGATTTCACCATTCATGGATGCTAGTTTATTGGTTGGGAGAATAGAGAGTGAATTGTTTTTCAAATCTGATTCTACTTCACCTTACCCTTGGCGCAAAAAAGTTAAATGGTTTAAGGAAAGAATTGACAGACATACGCTATCTGTTCCGTTGCAAAACACGCTTAGGTCATCTTTAACTTGTTTTAGAGTTAATGCATCACATGAGATTTTGGTGCTTCTTGGCTTATCAAATGGTCAAAAAATGGATGTGGCTGATAAATTACTATTGCCAGAATCCAACTTTGAATTGATTCGAAAGAAATTCCTTGAACTGGAAGCAACTGAATTTGAGTATCTGGTTTCTTATTTATTGAGAACACTCGGGTTTGAACCAACGCAAGAAATAGGAAAGGTTGGAGATGGAGGTATTGATTTTGAAGGGATTTTGGATGTCTCAGGTATTGCTTCAATCAATTTACAGGTTCAAGTGAAGCGCTATGATAAAGGTGTTATTGGAGAGAAAGAGATAAGGGGATTTAGAGGAGCGTTGAAGAAGGATTTTCAGGGTTGTTTCATTACGCTATCTACATTCAACAAAAAGGCTATTGAAAGTGCAGGAGATAAAGAAAGAGAGCAAATTCAATTAATTGATGGAAATAGATTCACTGAAATCTTCATTGAACAGTACGAAAGAATTATTGATGCTATGTACAATGATGATATGGATGATTTAGCAGGAAAATTAAAATTCAAGAAATCTTTATTGCCAATTTGATTTCAATTATCATTTGCAAAGGAATTGATAAGAGCGCGCACTGGAAATTTCTATTGGAAGGATAATCAAGTCAAAAAAAAAGTAAAGAGTTTTTTCTATCAATTAAGCAGAGAAATCCCCTTGTTAAAATTCTCATTTCAATTTACGGAAGGGGTTTATCCTTCTTGTATTAGATTGGAATTTCAAAGGACCAGTTCGTTTACACCCATATCCTCCTTATAGCCAACCCTTTTTCAACTCTATCGGGGACACCTCAACCGATATTTTTAGATGTTATTTCAATCTCTCAGTTTACTACCCGACTTCTGACCCGTTCTGCTTCACATTCATTAGAAACCTGCTTGGGTGATAAGTGCTTTATCCTCTGTTGGACACTTGAGTTAGTATAGTGTATTCAATAAATACCCGTTTGTAAAGCGTTTGTCATGCCTTTTGCTGTTTATTTCTCTATTTATAGGAAAAGACTTATGAAAAGAGAATTGAAAGAAAAAAAGATTGTAATCAGAGTTACTGAGACCCAGTTTAAGAAATTGGCAGAGAGCATTATTGATGATAAATCAATATCGCAGTTTATTCGTGAAGCAATTCGAGAAAAATTAAAGTGAACTCTTAAAGTAAATTTCCATTAGAACTGGATTATGAGACATTCTCGAGGGAGGATTGTTGTTTAGATTCCTTAAAAATCCAAATCCTCGTAGAGTCGAATTTCAGGAAATATTGGTTTTTCAATCACTCGGAAAATTCGCTGCTCAACAGGGGGGATTCCATCAGCAGGAACTGGATTGGTGGAGTAAACAAACTCTACATCTTCAATAGAGAAGAAATGGAGGTAACTGGTGAGGTGTTCATGTAATTCGTAGTAGAAATCTATACCAGCAGGATTTGAAGGGTTCTGGGTGAAGATATGGATGATGACTTTAGCAGGGATATTTCTCAAATCAATACACGTCCACCCAATATGGTAATGAATGAGTAAGTCCACAGTGGAGAAGATGGGATGGAAATGGTGCATCTTCTTCTCAAGGGATTTGAATAATCGAATTAAGGTTGCCTCATCCATCAGATTGTCCGTTGTTTGGCTAAAGTAGAGCGGGCATTTCAATAAGCATTGAAATATTTGATTAGGCTAACTCGTTGCTTTTTCAAAGAAGGCATTCCCAAAGAATTGGGACTGGGTCTTGACTTGAAGGATTTCTTCAATTTTGGATTTGAAGATTTCTGCTTTACCAAATTCCAATTCCACATCTATTCCCAATAGTTTTTTGATTCGGTGTTTGGTCTCTTGGTAGGAATAGGTTCCCTCATATAGGATAATCATCTCCATAGTATCCAAATTGGAGATATAGAAATAGATGCCAGTGAAACCCATAAAGAATTTTCTATTGCTTACTCCTCCCAACGAATGAAGTCCATTTTTGAGCATTCTAAAAAAGTGAGCAGGATTGCCTCCAAATAGTTTCTGAATTCGTGAGTTGGGTATTTTCAAATAGATGGCATCGGATTGACTATTGTTAACCAAGTAATTTTCAATGCGCTGCGTATGTGGGAGTGGTAATTTGTGATATTTCATTTGCGTTTGAAGGAGGGGATAATCCCCTTGCCCCCTTTTTTGGAAAAAATCCTCAATTGAATAGTTTTTTGAAATAAGTTCCTTAGCAAAAAAGGGAGGTAAAGGGAGGGTTAAGAAACTGTTTTTCTACTCTATATCTTTAATAGGTAATCCATAGAACCAAAGAAAGATTTCATTTTGAAGTTCTGCTTTCTGTGATATTGGATTGAAGCGATAGGTTTTGTCATATAATCCATGATTAGGAGTGAATACTTGTCCCAATAGAATGGGATTGTAAAGGAGAAGAGCCACTTGTTCAAACTCTTTTACGGTAAAGTCTACATCAACTTTTTTTTCTTCAAAGTAGGAGATGGGAGAAAAACTCCCAAGAGGGAGTCTGAATTCTTGGAATAAATCCACCCACCTTAAATAAGTCCCGTTCTCAATTTTTCCTTTGGTTCCTGTTATGTGCTTGACTCTTCCATGTAGATTCGACTGCAACCAATTCTCCACCTTCAAGATGTTCGACCCAATCAGGTAGATATTAAGATTCATTTTTAAGAGGAGCGTTTTCTTTTTACTTTTTTCAAAGAGCACTTTCAGGTAAATGGAAGTTTCGTCAAGAAGTTCGGGTTGGGTAATGTCTCGGAGTAGTTCTGTGAGGATTGACTTAATTCCACTTAGTGAGAATAGGTGGGCTTGCTCAGGGAATAAATCAACAGAGACATTTATCTTAAGAAAGGGCAGGGGTAATTTGGTGGAAATGGCCAGTTTTTGAGCAAAGTAGAGGTTTTGTAGGTCGGCTGTAAGCAGGGCACTTTCTTTAAGGGGGAAGTGGTAAGTTTCTTCGAAATCATCGATGAATTGTTCTATCACATATTTGAGTTCATCCATAGTAAGTTGGTTTCTCTATAAATAGTACAGAGGAATGGAGAAGACCTGTTTTTGATGAATTTTTCCCAGAAATTTTTGAATGCGTTTTTTTAGGGTCTAATAGACTACCCGTCAATGTCTACCCCGGAGGGAAGCAGGGATACGAACAAAGAGTGAAGGACGGGGGAGGGGGAGGGGGAAGTTAGGCTTGTATTAAAAAAGATAATTCAATAAATTTACTTCATGATTTATGTAGAAAAATTACTCTTCGAACTTAGAAGAGGGGATCGTCCTGATGAATTTGATGATTTAGATCCAAATCTAGAAAAGGAAGAAATTGAGAAGATCAATGAGCGTTTTGATAGTATTAAAAAGATTATCAATAAAGAAATTTTCCAAGCAGTCATTAAAGTGCAGACGGACTTAGAGTATCTGAAAAGGTTTAGAGAAATAATGGATGGCCCATTTTATTTGAATACAATCTCGGATAAATACGGAAACCAATACATTCAGGCAAGAACCACCATTAAAGACGGTAAAGGGAAAACCAAATGGTTGAATGCTTATGTGGGGTCAATGAAAAAATTTCCCAAAGGTGAAAATGACCCAGAAGCCTTAGCACTTGGAAAAATTTTAATCAGAAAAAAACTAATCAAACATTATTTAGGCTGATTTTCAGTGTATTAGCCTAATTTCAAATTTTTTTTGAAAAAAAATAGAGTAAGAGATTTGAATATATCTAATTCTTCATTTATGTTTGTCATCGATATGGAGATACGCTCCAAATCGGAGGACGGTTTCTGATTTTTATCCTTAGTCCGTTCCTCAATTTCTTGGATTTATTTTACCCTCCATTGGGGTTAATCAATGGCAGTCAAGGAAACTGACTTAATAACCCTCCCCGCGATAACCGAGGGCGTCTCCTTGGTAAAGAATCTTATCTCTTTACCTTAATGTACACAGTGAACATCGGTCTTTTAAGACCAAATCCAATTTCCTTCTCCATTTACGGAGACATCGATCAGGATGAGAATTTTTTAACCCTCAAGGGGAGTATCGACCTTGAGGGTGTTCTCGAACCTCTTGTAATCACAGAGGACTATTTCATCATCTCAGGAGTACGCAGATTCTTCGCGGCCAAACAACTAGGTCTGCAGGAAATCAACGTTGTATTTTCCCCCATTTCTCAAGAGCAGGTTGATGAGTACATGGTGATTAGCCACCAACAACAAAGAGTAAAATCTGCTGTCCAGATTCTACGTGAGATTGAAATCATCACCAAGAAGTATGATCTCAAGCAGGGGAAAAACCCAAAAAACCCTTTGGTTATTCAAGGGAAAAAAGAAAGAGATGAGTTGATCGGCCTAACATCCCTATCCACATACAATCGACTAAGGGAGTCCAAAAAAATGTTGGCTCGCGTGTATGGTGATGACGAACAACAAGTTTGGGATGAACTTCAGAAAATGGAAAATGAGGGGAAAAAACCTCACGCCATTCAAAAAGAAGTGAAGAAGCGATTGACCATAACTTCAATACCTGAGGATGTGAATTTCCATAAGGAGGTTATCGTTGAAGATCTCTATAAGATTTGGCAAGCAAATGCATTGAATCTTTCTTTTTTGGCGGAATGTTCCGTGGACTTGGTATTCACTTCC
>CANGYY010000041.1 GCA_947458585.1 Cyclobacteriaceae bacterium
GTAAGAGCGCGCTCATTGTTGATGTTGATGGAAGCGGGGTTCGTGTTCGGATTGTAAGTTCCGAGTTTCTCGATGAAGCGTCCATCACGTGGAGCTCTTGCATCAGCTACAACCACGTCGTAAATGGCTTGTTTTTTACGGCCACGACGCGCTAATCTGATTTTTACGGACATAATTAACTGTTTTTAGTGAGTGGATGGATCTCGTCCATCCTAATTTTGGACTGCAAAGATACGATAAAGGATTGAAATGCCACAAGTTGACCTAAAATATTTCAGAGAAAGTTGCCGTTTGGGCCATCTTGCAAGACTTGCTGGTCTTATTAGTTCAACGGATACAACAAGCGTTTTCCAACTAGGGCATAAAACAAGCCAATACCCTTCATTTAGATTGATTTTTATTGTTTTTGGGGTATTGAGGAGAGGCCCTTATTTTCTCCACGAGGAGAAATATCAAACGAAAAATGACTTTCCAACTTTAATTTTCTGGTTTTCTGAAAATCAGGCAATGTTGCCAGGGCAGGTTGCTGATATTTTTTTCAAATGAAAAGCCGGCAGCCTTGAACTCTTTTACCGCTTGTTGCTGGCTCATCTTGTGGATAGTTTTGATGGGTACATTCGGGTCTTCAGCCCTGAACTCTACCAAAACCAACTTCCCGCCAGGCTTGAGTGCTTCCAACATGGATAGCGCCATCTCGTAAGGAAAAGAAAATTCATGGTATACATCCACCAGGAGCATCATGTCCATGCTGTTTGCAGGCAATGAAACTGTCTTTTCTGTGCTCAATACGGGAATGATATTCTTTTTCCCTTCACGTTTGATTCGCTCATTCAAGTAGGCAATCATTTCCGGTTCCACATCTACGGCATACACTTTTCCGTTGCCCACCATTTTGGATAGTAAGGTGCTGTGGTAGCCACTTCCAGCACCAATGTCTGCAATGACATTGCCGGGTTGTATGGCTAGGTTTTTTAACAACTGCGTCGTATTCTCTTCCTGCTCCCTTTCTTGTCTTTCAAGCCAGCCTATTCCAAAGTGGCTCATGACCTGTGCAATTTGGCGCCCCATGTACCATTTGCTAATGCCATTGGGATCTCCTGGTTTTAGGGTATAACGCTCCTGTGCAGTAAGGGTCGCAGCCTGCAGGAATGCAAAAAATAATAAGGTAAATCGCAAGGAGTTTTTCATGATGGTTTGGTTTTTACCGTTTGCAAGGTGTTTTCCTACTAAACAAGAAACTTCATACCCTGACTTTGGTTTAAATCATTTGTTTCCAAAAAAGATTTTTTCGTTTCTCTAGGGCCACCATGGTCCAAATCACCTGCCATTAACTAAGCCAAACTTGATGGATGGCCAATTGAATGATTATCATTTGATCCTACATTTTATATGTCTTAAAAATGTCTTTTCTCCTTCCCATGAAGAACTTATTCTTCCATAAAGGATAAAATGCCACAAGTTGACCCAAAATATTTCAAAGGAAAGTTGAGGAGCCGAATGGAGTGCAAAATACCCCAATCAGGGAAGTAGTCGGGTGGTGAAAAACGATAGATCTAATTTCGACACCATGTGGGAATGCAAAAGGACTCATTCCTATCCAGGATTTGGAAAAAGTCTATATAAACCTCATCCAAATTAGAAATTCTAAAAAAATTATACCTGAAAAGTCCGCTATAGGTTTAGAAATGATTCATATAACCCAAAAATGTAGTTGTTAAATTCATCTACTCATTGATGCTTCAAATTGATAAATCATTTGATTCATAAACAACATAGTAATAAACAGCTGAATAAGGTTCCTTGCTAAAAATTAGTTAACTCTCTAAACAAAAATCATAAACAAGGACAAACCAAAACAGAAAAACCCCATTAAACAAGGATTCAAAAGTTTCTGATTACCCACTCTTATGGTATTTAAGGGACTTACTAATTCTTTACTAATCGAACCGGGAATCCATTTCCCATTGAATACTCTTCAGAGGAAATCTCATTGTTTGCTTTTAATTTTTGCCCATACGCATAACTCTCACCTTGCTTAGGCGTATTACTCCACCATCTTTCTGTAAGGTGTCTTCCTTCAAATTTTCCATCTGGATTCCTATACCCATTAAGTTTGGCATTAAACCCTTGGTTTCTTTTCAGCTCTTGCGCTGCTTTTTGTGCCCCACCAAAAAAATTAACGAGCTGCCTCCATTCTTGATCACTAGGAATATGCCATCCTTGTGGAGCCAATCCTCTTGGATCAGCAACTGCAAACCAATTGTACAATTTCTCCTTGTTGGGGTCATTATTGAAATAACACCAAGCCGGAATTCGGTTTTGTGCTGCATTCTGCCATTCAATTGCAGATTTTGCTTCTAGAATTGGATCTCCATTTCGAAATTGAACCACCTCCAGATTTTGTGTCGTCCACCGCTGACCTCCGAATTGAATAAATTTCTGACTTTGAATATTCCCGGGACTGGGTTTACCATCTTCACCAGTCCCTTCAGTAATCCTTGGAGGAGTGGCAACCTTCGGCGGACCCTCAACTTCTTTAGTCCCTCCAGCGCCTTCAACTGATTCGATTGGTTTTTTAATCATGGGATCCGATATTTTTTCTGCAGAATCCTCTTTGATGATTTCGGACAAAAGAGAACCTACCTTCCCAGAATCATTTTGGGAAATAAAAATCACTAACCCAAGTAAACTCACGGCCCCCAAAACCAAAATTCCAGCTTTGCGCAAGGAGATTTTCTCCTTTTTCGGGGCATTTGTTTTTTTACCAACTTTTTCTTCTTGTGGGGAAGTGGGTACCCTTACCGTAGTCTCCTCATCTAGTCTTTCAACTTCCTTTTTTTTGTTCTTGGTGATAAACTTGGCTGGGAGCGACTCCCTAAATGCAGATATGGATTGAAACCGGTTTTCAATTTTCATTTCCATCGCCTTCAAGACAACTTCATTGATGGAAATACCAACTCCAGCGTTTAATTCTCGTGGGGCAGGTAGTTTTTCACTATCCCGATCTATCGCCTCAATAGGGACTTTTCCAGTGAGCATGAAATACAAAGTGGCCCCCAAAGCATAGATATCAGTAAATGGGCCACGAAGTGCACGAGAAGAATATTGCTCCAAGGGCGCATAACCTCTTGAAACCATTGTCGTTTCTGTGATGGATTTGCCTTCCACATATTCTCTTGCGGAGCCAAAATCAATCAAAACCACCTTGTTTTTATCCGTTACCAGAATATTTCCTGGTTTGATGTCCCGATGAAGAATTCCTTTTTGATGAACTTCCTCTACCGCATCAAGCAGTTGATAAAAAAAATCTTTACAGATTAGATCACTTGGAATCCCTTCACGCTGAATTTTTTTACTCAAAGTCTCTCCCTTCACAAAATCCATCACCATATAGGCTGTTTGGTTGGCCTGGAAAACATCAAGCACTCGAACAATATGGGGATGCCTAAATTGAGCTAAACTTCTTGCCTCTTTTACAAATCGAGCAACAAAATCTCCGAAGCGCCCCTCCTTTAGTGTAGGAGAATCTAAAGACATGTCCTCTTTTCTAATCGAACATCCTAAAACAAATAATTCCTTAATACATATTTCTTGTTGAAGTAAAGTATCATAAGCAAGATAGGTTATACCAAACCCGCCTTGTCCAAGAAAAGATTGTATAGAATAGCGCTGGTGAAGAAGGAAGCCAGCAGGTAGGGCAAAAGAATTCATGGTTAAGTATAAAAAAATAAATATTCAAAAAAAATAGTCGTTTTCCATAACATGACCCAGTCTGCAAAGACCAAGGAATGAATCCCAGTAAGGATTGTCAAAGAAATTCCAGTTGATACGCTGTTTTCCACACTGAAAAAGCAGAACGCTCAAACTTAAAAAATGACACAAATATAAAGGAGTACCAAGTGACTGACCTGAACTTCGGTCTATTCATGCACTTGAACAAGCAGAACAAAACCTTATATTTAACTCCTACTGCCCTCAGGAGAATAAAAATTGAACCCAACATGAAAACCTACCCCAGCATATTTAATGATGTAATCGGCCCGGTCATGCGCGGCCCTTCAAGTTCACATTGTGCTGCATCCATTCGAATTGGACGGATGTGCCGCGACTTGATGGATGGGGACATCCAGGAGGTGTATGTGGAGTTTGACCCCAATGGCTCACTTGCCACTACGCACAAGGGGCAAGGTTCTGACATGGGCTTGTTTGGGGGATTTTTGGGTTGGGAAGCCTACGAAGAGCGCCTTCCAGATTACCTGCGGGCCATTGAAGAAGCCGGCATCCAAATTAAAATCGATATCCATCCCATCGGGGCTACCCATCCGAATACCTACAAGCTTACCTTGACCAATAAAAAAGAGTCCCGTGAGGTAACTGCCATTTCTACCGGCGGGGGCATGATTGAAATTCTTGAAATCGATGGCGCCCAGGTGTCTATGGCGGGGGATTTTTACCAGACGCTAGTCTATGTAAAGACGGCAGGTAGCCTCCCGGAATTTATTGAGAAGTCCATGCCCTGCGATGAGGTCGCGGTGCGCCAGGGCAAATCCACCTTTATCGAAATCAAGGCCAATGCCTTTTTGAATGCCGAAATCTGCGCGGAACTTCTCCAACAGGACGAGGTACTATTTATTAAAAAGATCAAGCCAGTGCTTCCGGTCATGTCTCGAAAAGACCTCGAAGTACCCTTCATTACTTGCGAGGAAATGCTAGCGTTCAACCAGGATAAAAACCACGCCCTCTGGGAACTCGCCGTGGACTATGAAAGCATGCGCGGAAATATTTCGCGGGCGGAGGTTTTTGAAAAGATGCGGAGCATTGTACAGATCATGCAAAACTCCATCGATCTTGGATTGAAGGGAACGAAGTACGCAGACCGAATTTTAGGTCCGCAATCCCTTGGATTTCAGAAGCAGCTAGCCAACAAGAAGCTGGTAGAAGGCGATATTCTAAACCAAGTGATCCTCTACACCTCTGCGATGATGGAGGTCAAAAGTTCGATGGGCGTGGTGGTGGCAGCCCCAACTGCTGGTTCCTGTGGAGCCCTCCCCGGCGCTCTCATCGGCATCAGTAGGGGGCTTTCTTTGCATGAAGATGAAACGGTGAAAGCGATGCTGGCAGCCGGCATCATCGGCGTATTTATTGCCGCACATGCCACCTTTGCCGCTGAAGTAGGTGGCTGTATGGCCGAATGCGGATCGGGTTCAGGCATGGCAGCAGCCGGTATTGTGGAATTGAAAAAGGGAACCCTGGAACAATCCCTGGGAGCAGCCTCGATGGCCTTGCAGTCTTCCTTGGGCATGATTTGCGACATGATTGCCGATCGCGTGGAAGCTCCCTGTCTCAATCGGAATGTGATGGCCGCCACCAATGCGATTTCCTGCGCCAACATGGCCTTGTCGGACTACAACCACCTGATCCCCTTGGATGAAGTGGTGGAAACGATGAAAAAGGTAGGAGATGCCATCCCAAATACCCTGCGCTGCACCGGGCTTGGGGGCTTGGCAATTACCAAAACCGCGAAGAAGATTGAGGCGATGTTGAATCAACAGGAGCAAGAAGCCGCCAAGACCTTTTTTAAGGTGTGCTAACCTCCTCTTTACACTGAATCATCCGCTACTAATTCCTTTCTTCTATGCTGATTTTTATTTGGGTTTCCTTAATTGCCTTAGCCATCTGGTTCAGCTTTGTATTTATCAAAGACCTTCTAGCTAACCGCGCCAAATTTGAAAATTCAAGTTGGCTCAAAACTTCGGTGATTGGCTTTGTCGTGAATTTCTTTGACGTGCTGGGCATTGGGGCCTTTGCTCCGCAAACAGCCCTATTGAAATTTACCCGGCAAACGGAAGACAAGCTGATTCCCGGCACGATGAATGTCGCGAATACCATCCCAGTTTTGCTGCAGGCATTTATTTTTATCACCATCATCGAAGTCGATCCGCTCACCTTGATATCGATGCTGGTTTCCGCTGCTGTAGGAGCGGTGATTGGCGCTGGGATTGTGTCGAAACTTTCGGAAAAGAAAATCAGACTCACCATGGGTATTGCCTTGGTGATCACCGCTGGATTTATGCTGGCCCGGATGATGGACTGGATTCAAGGAGGCGGGGATGCAATCGGCTTGACGGGATACAAATTAGTCTTTGCCGTGGTGGTTAATTTCTTTTTGGGCGCCATCATGACGGCAGGCGTAGGCTTATACGCCCCTTGTATGGCCTTGATTTTTGCCTTGGGAATGTCACCAACGGTTGCTTTTCCCATCATGATGGGTTCCTGTGCTTTTCTGATGCCTCCAGCTTCGGTGAAGTTTATAAAGACAGGTTCCTACAACAGAAAGGCCGCCCTAGCCATGGCAATTCCTGGTTCCATTGCAGTACTGATCGCAGCCTTTATCGTAAAGACCCTACCCTTGCAAACCCTGCAGTGGGTCGTGCTTGGCGTCATTTTGTATACCTCAGCCACCATGCTGGTGGCGGCATTCAAAAAGAAGCAAGCCTAATTCTCGATGTAGGGAGAGACCGCATCCACCACCTTAAATTTTTGATTCATGCTTCCATCCGGAGTAGATAGTACGAGCGTGTATGATCCGGAATCAATAAATTTATCGTAGTGTACAAAATAGGGAGAATCACTCTCCTGCTTGGCTACGATCAAATCCCAGCGGAATTGGTTGAACCCTGCCGAACCATCAAGTACTGTACTCCACAGTTCCTTCGATGCGCTATCACGAACCGAAAGGGTTACCGCCTTCGCCTCCTTCAACCAGAAGGTAAAGGCTACTTTCTCAAGGGTACGGTAATCCGGGTTACCATGTGAGGAATTGAACCAGGGCCTGCTTACCTGCTCAATTTCGGCTAAGTACTCTTTGTCGTTTGGTAATTTTTGGGTGAGGTGCTTTTGGAGAGGCTTGAGGTTTGTTTTGTAAATCCCCCTGCCATGGGTAGCCACGATCAGATCCTGAGAACCTTCATGAATCTCGAGATCGGCCACGGCTGCAGCAGGCATATTTACCCCCAGGTAATCCCAACTTGCTCCTCGATCGAGGGAAACAAATACCCCCCTCATCGTGCCCGCATACAAGATATTTTCATTCGTAGGATCTTCCTTGATCACATTCACCGGCTCATCGGGAAGGCCAGCGGCAATGCTTTTCCAATTTTTCCCATAATCCTCCGAAACATAGAGATAGCGATGCAGATCATCGTAATTGATGCCCGTCATGGCCATGTATACCCGTTCGATTTTGTGATTGGAGGGTGAAATGCTTCGGATGTAGTTCGAGGCGATGCCTGTGGAATGCTCCTCCCAAGAGGTCCCATCGTTTTTTGAAACCCAAAAAGCCCCATGATCGGTTCCCACATACAGCAGCCCTTTGGCCATTGGAGATTCCACAACCGTTCCTGCAGCCACTGATTTCTTTTCGGTCACCGAAGAAAGGGCCAGATTGGGACTGATCGCCTGCCAAGTGTCACCCCGGTCCGTGCTTTTCATCAAGTAATTTCCTCCCTGATACAGGGTTTTGTGATCGTATGTTGACAAAAAATAGGGGGTCATGTAATTGAATACCAGCGTATCCTTGATCTCCTTGGGGAGATTGGGCTTAATGGAGACCGCTACATCGGTGGACTTGTCCAATCGCATTGCATCGCCGTGTTGTCGGCTGTAGTAGATGATGTGCTTGTCCACAGGATCAATGGCTGTGACGCAACCATCGCCCCCATCCCAGGCATCAATCCACACATACTTCCAGGGATCTGGGAAGCGGGTATTTAACTCTTTGGGCGGGCCAGATACCGTAGCATCATCTTGCGTACCCCCATAAATCGTATAGTCGGCCTGGTCAATGCTGATGTCGTAAAACTCTCCCGTTGGCATGGAATTGTAATGCATCCAGGTTAATCCTTTGTCGTAGCTCAGGTAAAACCCACCGTCATTCCCCAATGCCAGGTGATTGGGATTGTTGGGGTTAATCCATAATTCCGTTTGGTCCAGATGGAGTCCTTGGGCCAAACTTGGGTTGATGCGAGTCACTTCCCCACCGATAAACTTAAAGGTCTTGCCTCCATCTAGGCTATGCGCAAGGCGGATGCCCAAGCCGAATACTTCTTCGTCATTTTTGGGATTCACATACACATCCGTGAAGTACCAGCCGATGGTGGTAAATAAGGGGAAGGAACCGGAATGTGTTTTGGTCCAACTTAGTCCTCCATCGATCGTTTTGTAGAGTTCAGCCGACTGCCCTTGTGGGTAATTTAGATTGTCTACCAAGGCGTAGGCCTTTTTCGGATTTGTAGCAGAGACCGTCAAGCCAATTCTGCCTACTTTGGGGCCAGCAGGCAAGCCTTGGGTACTTTTAATCCAGGTGGAGCCCCCGTCTATGCTTCTGTAGATGCCGCTATTTTGCCCAGAGATGCCTGGGTTCATTTCCCAAAGAGAGGCATACATGATTTGAGGATTGGTGGGTGAAATGACGATTTCGTTGGCCCCGGTATTCTCATCTACATGGAGCACTTGTTCCCAGGTTTTTCCCCCATTCGTTGTGCGGTACAAACCCCGGTTTGTATTCTTTGACCAGAGGTGGCCGAGAACGCAAGCAAATGCGATATCCGGATTGGTCGGGTGAATTTCAACTTCTGCAATGGCCCAAGAATCCGCTAAGCCAATGGACTTCCAGGTAGCCCCTGCATCGTCCGAGCGGAACATCCCTGTACCGGGAAGGGTGAAGTTTCTTGGCTTTTTTAGGTTTTCACCGGTTCCCAGGTAAATAATATTCGGGTTGGAGGGAGCCAATTCCACATCCCCAATTCCTATGGAAGACTGTTCTTCAAAGATGGATCTCCAGGTCAGGCCATTGTTGGTGGTCTTCCACAATCCCCCCGAACCAAAGCCAACGTACATGGTGCTTGGATTTTGGGCATCTACCTGCACCACATCGGCTCGCGCGGAGTTAGCTGTGGGGCCGAGAGCGATCCACTCCAACTTGTAGGGAGTCTCTGCCTTCATCTTTCGATAGGTTTGAAAGGAAGCTTCCAGTGGAGAAGCCGGCTGCTGGGTAAAGGCAGGAATGGAGAAAAGTAGCAGTAGGAAAAGCTTAATTCCTTTGTGTAAATGGTTCATGTACGGATTCATGCTTGGTTGAAGAATTTAGAATGGAGCCATTTTCCTTCTTTTGGATTAGAAGAAGATGGCTATTTCTGACTTAACTAATTCTCCCTTTTGGCAAGGATCTGTGCTGCTGTTTTGTCCACCAAATCCTTAGAAAGGGAGTAGATTCAATACAGTCCTTTTTCCACAAGGGGAATTCGGAAGTTTTGGAGGAAGGCAGTTTCATGTTGCTCCTCAAATATTTTTGCTGCCTGTTTCAGCAATTCTGGATGCTGAGCTGCCACATTCACTAATTCTTGAGGATCTTTTCGCAAGTTATAAAGCTCCAAGGTTGGGGTTTGCTTATCCTTCAAATGCTGGCGTACTACTTTCCAGTCCCCAAAACGAATCGCTACTTGCCCTCCATATTCCGGGAATACCCAGAGCAAAAATTCATGTTGCTCCTGCTTGTCTTGACCCAATAGCGTAGGCATAAAACTGATGCCATCGTTACCCGATTCGAGTTCAAATCCTGTCAACTCGCTGAGGGTTGCCATGACATCGTATTGCGCAGACAGGTGTTCAGTTTGCGAACCCGACTTTATTTTCGTCGGCCAATTGGCAATGAAAGGAACGCGAATTCCGCCTTCATACACATAGCCCTTGGATCGACCTTGGGCCTCTCCGAAAATCCCTGAACTTTCAAAAAATACCCCGTCCGTCCCTCCGGTAAAGGTCACTCCATTGTCAGAGCTAAACAGGATCAACGTATTTTTATCGAGACCTTTTTCTTTGAGGTAGGCCACCAGTTTGCCTACGTTCTCGTCCAAATAGGAAATCATGGCCGCATAGCCAGCTCGAGGATTTTGATGGGGAAAATAGCCCTTGTCTCCCAAATAAGGGGCTTCCTCTCCAAACTTAGCTTTATAATAATCTACCCAGCGCTGGGGTGCTTGAATGGGATTGTGTGGCAAAGGTGTAGCCCAATACAGGAAAAAAGGGCTTTCCTTCCCTTGTTCGTCCCCGATAAAGGACAGGAGTTGGTCAAACATCACATCGGGCGCATAGGTCTTTAAGGAGTAATTTTTGTAACTCTCCGGATCCTGTATGTCTGCCCCTAGCGCAAGTTTGGTAGAGGGAGCGATCGTGTCATTCTCGAGATAGACCCTGTGTTCATTGTGGTAGAGATGTACGGGGTAATAGGTATGAGCCTGGCGCTGGCAATTGTAGCCAAAGAAAAAGTCAAAGCCCATTTTAGTAGGAATGGCATCCGTATGGGGGGCTCCCAATCCCCATTTCCCCACTATCCCTGTGCGATAGCCCACCTCTTTTAGTTTTTTGGGAAGCAAAACGGTCGATGAGGGGATGGGTCGTTGCCCTTCCAAAGTAGAATCCAGCAGGGTGGCTCGGTAATTCCACACATCCCCGCGCTCGCTCCACTCATCATTTCCTCTGATGTAGGCATGCCCTGCATGGGTGCCAGTCAGCAACATGTACCTGGCTGGTGCGCAAACGGGTGCTCCTGAATAATGCTGTGTAAAAATCATTCCACTTTTAGCCAGGGCATCAATATTTGGAGTTTCAATTTTTTGCTGCCCATACACTCCGAGTTCCCCATAGCCTAGGTCGTCTGCAAGAATGTAAATGATATTTGGGCGCTCCTTTGGACCAATTCCATTTCCCTGAGCAAGTGCAGCGAAGGCAATTCCTGTAAAAATTAGACAACTTAAGACTCCTTTTTTCATAGCTGTTCTCACTAAGCCCAACCAAAATTGGCGGGGATTAATTCTACTTTTTCTGGGGCATTCTGGCCCCGGTTTCCAGCCACCAGGCTTGGAGGGATGATTTGAGTTTTGCAACTAGGTCTGGCAGTTGATCGGCCAAGTTGGTCGTCTCCCAAGGATCATTTGCCAAGGAAAAGAGTTCATCAGGCTGCATATCAAAGTAGTGAATCATCTTGTACTGCCCTGAGCGAATGATAGAATAGGGGATTACATCCGCTCCTCGGTAGTGGGGAAAATGCCAAAACAAGTCTCTTGATTCTAAGTCACCTCCTGCCAAGACACCCGCCAAGCTTTGCCCATCGAAACCTGGTTCTTCCGTATTTAATCCCATATAGTCCAAGATCGTAGGAGCCCAATCCAGCGTCACGATGGGGAAATCCGACTGCTTCCCTGCAGCTACCTTTCCGGGCCACTTCACCACCGTGGGTACCCGAATTCCCCCTTCGTAAGGATATCCTTTTTGAGAGCGTAAGGGCTCGTTATTTGTGATGGGGTTTGTGGGATTACCCATCAAGCCCCCGTTGTCTGAGGTAAAAATCACTAAGGTCTTTTCGGTCAACTTCAAGCGGTCCAACTCGGCGAGCACCTTGCCTACGTTTTGATCCAAATTCTCAACCATCGCGGCATAAACGGGATTTTTCTGTTTTCCTCCGGCTTTACGCTGGTATTTTTCCACCAGCTCTTTTGGAGCCATGAGCGGGGTATGCACAGCATAAGGAGCCCAATGGATGAAAAATTTAAGCTCTTGGTTTTGGAGAAAATTCACGATCTCATCCCCTTCTCGATCCGTTAAATACTCACCGGAATCCCTTGGTGTCACCCGATCAAAGGCATAAAAAGGCGTGGGAGTAGCGGGCTCGTAGGGATCAAAGTAGCTTGGGGGCTGGCCCAGGTCATTGCCTCCAAAGTTGCGGTCAAATCCTTGTTTTTCAGGATAGTTTTCCTCTCCACCCAGATGCCATTTGCCTACGTGGAAGGTAGTATAACCATGCGCCTTCATACGCTCTGCTAGTGTAACCTCTTCCAAGGGAAGAAACCCTTGATTTTTTGGTGTGCGAAGGGGCTGATCCGGGTTTTCTGCAAATTCCCCTGGAAGACCAGTCGTACCTACACCTTGGAATCGTGCATAGATCCAATCGGTAATGCCCATTCGAGCAGGGTACTTGCCGGTCATCAAGGCTGCTCTAGAGGGAGAACAAATCGCTGCCGCAGCATAAGACTGCCTAAAAAGCATTCCCTCCGCGGCCAAGCGATCGATATTGGGCGTTTCGTAAAAATCACTTTCCAAAACCCCAATATCTGCCCAGCCCAAATCATCTACATGGATCAAGAGCACATTGAATTCTTCTTTGGTTTGTCCAAAGGTCCCCCAAAATACCCCGAATGAAAGCAGAAAAATAAGGCTGTACTTTTTCATCAAATTGGAAAGAATTGGCATTCACTAAACTCCTTGAAAGCTTAAAAGAAGGCCGAGATTGAATTTTATGGCGATTCAAATTATCAAATTAAGGTCTCTTTCCAAAATAATAGTGTAGCAGCGGTAAGTTGAACTCTAAGGTCCTTCGCTAACTCCTACTTTGCTGTAGCCAAAGGTATTGGTTTGAGAAGGATTAGACCCTGACAGGGATCGCGGGCTTTGGCTTTGACCGAAAAAAACAGCTTTTTACTCCCCCTTTTTCTTGCTAACTTTTACTCCCTAGAGCTCCAAGCCATGAAAAACTTTTCCTCCTTTTCTTCATCAATGATCGCCCCATGCTAACACGATCCACACTTTCAATCCTACTAGCAGCAGTATCCTTTCCTGCAATGGCGCAATCCGGGATCACCAAATTGAATCCGGTGAATTTTTCGCAGGTGACCATCACGGATAATTTTTGGAAACCAAAGCTTGAAAAAATTGCAACTACAGCTGTCCCAGTTATGATTTATCAAACTGAAATAGCCACCGGCCGCATCCGCAATTACGAAAAAGTGGCGCGCCATCAAAACGAAAAGCACGAAGGTATTTATTACGATGACAGTGATGTGTACAAAGCCCTAGAGGCAATTGCCTATTCGCTGAAAAACCATTCGGATAAAGCTATGGAACAAAAAGCAGACGAATGGATTGCTAAAATTGCAGCCGCACAGGAAGCAGATGGATACATCAATTCTTTTTATTCGCTTACGGGACTTGAAAATCGCTGGACGGATATGGAGAAACATGAGGATTACTGTGCCGGGCATTTGATGGAAGCTGGCGTGGCCTATTTTCAAACTACGGGGAAGCGGAAATTGCTCGATGTGGCCATCAAGATGGCGGATCATATCGACGAGACTTTCCGGAAACAGAATCGACCTTGGGTGTCTGGTCACGAGGAAATTGAGCTTGCTTTGGTCAAATTGTACAAGACTACTGGCGATAAAAAATACCTGGAACTATCCGATTGGTTTCTAGCCCAGCGAGGACATGGCCACGGCAAAGGAGGAATCTGGGACAATCCACATTGGGGGCCCAAATATGCGCAGGATGATGTACCTGTAAAGGAGCAGAAGGAAATTACAGGCCATGCAGTACGGGCGATGTATCTCTACACGGGAGCTGCCGATGTGGCTGCAGCCAAAAATGATCTTGGCTACATGAATGCCATGAAGACGGTTTGGGAGGATGTCGTGTACCGGAACATGTACGTAACTGGTGGGATAGGATCGTCGGGAAGTAACGAAGGTTTTTCGGTGGATTATGACCTCCCCAATGAAAATGCTTACAGCGAAACCTGTGCTTCGGTTGGGATGGTTTTTTGGAATCAGCGAATGAATGCACTGGAAGGCGATTCCAAGTACATTGATGTATTGGAAAGGTCCTTGTACAATGCTGCATTGGATGGGCTTAGCTTAGAAGGGAATCGATTTTTTTATGGAAATCCATTGGCCTCCTCTGGTCAGCATTACCGAAGAGATTGGTTTGGCACGGCCTGTTGTCCTTCCAATATTTCCCGATTGGTGGCCTCGGTCGGCGATTACATTTATGCAAAATCTGAAGACGCCATTTGGGTGAATCTATTCATCGGAAGCAAAACCAAATTCCAGATGGGCAATGTGGAGGTTCCAGTAGAAATGACCACCAATTATCCGCTTGACGGGATTATCAACTTGACCTTAAATCCTGCGCAGAAAACCACTTATTCCTTGAAATTAAGACTACCGGGCTGGGCAAAGGATGAACCAGTTCCGGGAGGACTGTATAGTTTTGCAGGGAAAAGCACCGAAAAATTCACGCTTTTACTTAATGGTAAAGTTGTTCCCTATACTGAAGAAAATGGCTATTTATCCATCACTAGAGCCTGGGAAAAGGGAGATCAAATCCAATTCACCTTGCCAATGGAAGTGCGAAAGTTAATCGCCCGCCAGGAGGTCACTGCAAATGAAGACCGCATCGCAATTCAACGAGGGCCTTTGGTTTATTGTGTAGAAGGAGCAGATAACAATGGGAAAGCATGGAATATCTTGATTCCAGAAAATGCCACTTTTACTGTTTTTCAACACCAGGTTTTGGATGAAAAAGTAATGGCTATCCAGGCAGAAATGAGGGTCATGTCAGGCTCGGAAGACGGAACAAATCTGCAAGCTGAAACCAAGAAAATAACTGCTATTCCTTACTATACCTGGGCAAATCGCGGGCAAAATGAAATGCAGGTTTGGCTTCCTACAAAAATTCAGGAAGTAAAAATCATTCGATAGAAGCCGAAATTACTCGACTGATAACCTGCAATTCCAGCAGTGGTTTAATTTAGTCTAACTACTTGGTCAACGGCTAACGGACCACAGTCCACCGCAAATTCTGGTATACAGTAGAAATTGCGGTGGTCCGTTGACCCTAAAACCCCTATTTATTTCAAGCCATGAAAAATCCATTCCTACTCCTACTTTCCTTCCTTTGTTTCGGCGCCCAAGCACAGGGGAATTTACCCCAAGCCAAGCTCCCCAATGTCGTGCTGATCTTTATGGATGACATGGGCTATGGGGATCTAGAAGTTTATGGAGGCTATCCTCAGCCGACCCCACACCTCAATGCGCTTGCCGCTTCAGGAATGCGGTTCACCAATTTCTACGCAGCCCAGGCCGTGTGCAGCGCCTCCAGAGCAGCCCTACTGACAGGTTGCTACCCCAATCGGATCAATATTTCTGGTGCACTCATGCCCTGGTCCACCACGGCTCTGAATCCCGAGGAAGAGACACTCGCCACCCTGGCAAAAAAAAAGGGCTACCAAACAGGCATGATCGGCAAATGGCATCTCGGTGCGAAAGCCCCCTACCTACCCACCTCCTATGGCTTTGACTCCTATTTTGGCCTTCCCTACTCCAACGACATGTGGCCTGTAGGCTACGATGGCAAGCCGGTGACCGACACCGCAGACCGCAAATTCAAGTACCCTCCACTCTTCTTGCACGAAGGCAATGAGCCCGTAATGCCCATCCGGACGCTAGAGGATCAGGCCCAACTTACACAGCTATACACCCAGCGGGCGGTGCAGTTTATTGAGCAGCACAAGGAGAGCCCATTCTTCTTGTACCTGGCCCATTCCATGCCTCATGTGCCGATCGCGGTGTCTGATCCCTACAAAAACAAAAGTGGGGAAGGGCTATTTGGGGATCTGATGCTGGAACTGGACGATTCAGTGGGGGAAGTAATGGCAGCACTCGAAAAAAATGGATTGACCCAAAATACGCTGGTCATCTTTACAAGTGACAATGGTCCCTGGCTGACCTTTGGCAACCATGCCGGCAGCAGCGGTGGCCTTCGAGAAGGTAAGGGTTCGGCTTGGGAAGGTGGGGTCCGGGTCCCTTGCATCATGAGTTTGCCAGGGCTGATTCCTGCAGGAACGGTTTCCAACAACCTCGCCGCCACCATGGACATCTTCCCCACTATGGCGGCACTTTTAGATGCCCCTTTGCCTAGTCAAAAAATCGATGGGGTGAATATCTTACCCTTGTTAAAGCAGGTGACTGATGCCAATCCTCGGGACCACTTTGTCTATTATTACGATGCGAATAGCCTCAAGGCCATCCGACAAGGGAAGTGGAAATTGGTTTTTCCTCACCTCTCTCAAACCTACCTGAATACTCAGCGGGGCAATGCCGGTTTTCCGGGAGTCTACAAATCCATGGAAGTCCCACTCGCCCTGTATGACCTCTCTACTGACCCTGGGGAAACGTTTGACTTAGCTCCCCAAAATCCATCGGTAGTAGCCGCGCTGAGCGCATTGGCTGAGCAGTACCGAAAGATGTTAGGAGACGACCTCACCAAGCAGCCTGGAACCGAAAAGCGGCCGGCAGCAAAAATGGATTGATAAATAGGAATGTTACCGTGCTGAAATCGGAGCCTTGCTGAACCTTCCCCAAATCACAAACAGGGTAAGCAGCAAAAAGACCACTTGGGTCACGATGGGCTCTCCTTTGGAAGCGTGCAAGGCAGTAGCCAAACCCATGATGATGGCTAGGCCTAGAGCTGCCAGCGGAGTGAGGATCGGAAAGATGCGCAGGGCCGCAGGAAGGATCAGACCAAGTGCACCCAAAACCTCGGCAATTCCAATAAATCGGATCAAGCCCACGCCATATTTTTCAACGATTTCGCCCGACTGTTGAATAATGTCAGCATCGGAGGTAGTCAATTTGGTCACCCCGATCATCCCAAAGGCGAGGGCGAGGGCTACTTGTACTACCCAAAGGCTGATGTGAAGGGCTTTGGAAGGGATAGGGGTAGTCTTTTTCTTTTTGTTCATTGGGGTTAGTGATTATCTTAATTTTTAGAAAACTAATGAAAGCTTAGATGGCTAAATCAAATTACAAATTTTTCAATGGCTACCGATTCTTCACATTTTTTTTGACAAATGGAATCAGGAAGCCCTAATGCTCCAGAAGTATCTTCCTAGCAAAAGGAGGTAAAAATTCACTTCCCATTCCTAGTATCAAAAAATCCCAACCTGGAGAGTTGGGACTTTGAATTCAATGATCTCGGTTGATTATCCTACCTTGATTTGCTTAACAGGATTGCTTACGATTACCTCTTTTTTCGGTAGAGTGAGGTGAAGAATCCCGTGGGTATAACTTGCTTCAATCTTATCTACCAACAAATTGTCAGGCAGTACAAAGGAGCGGGAAAAGGAAAAATAGGAGAATTCTTTTCTACGGTAATTTTTGTCTTCCTCGGATTGCTCCTCCTCCTTTTCTGCACGAATATGAAGCATCCCCTCTTGTAGTTCTATCGTAAAGTCTTTTTTCTCCAGTCCAGGTGCAGCTAATTCGATTTGATAAGCCTTTTCGGTTTCGATTAAATTGGCCTCAGGAACAGATCCTGCCCATTCATACCCTAAATGCGGCTCATCCCATTCAAATAAAGAAGGTCCAAACCACTTGTCTGCAGGAAAGAATTCATTGGCCAAACTAGGCAATACCCTTCCATTACTTTTTCTTTTTGCTGCATGTGCCATGTTTACGAGGATTTAAGTGAAAATTTTTTCGATTGTTATCTAAAATTAGTTTTCAACTTAAAACTTAAATATGCTAAAAGTCAGTTGGTTAACTGATAATTATCAGAAATTCAACTTCCTTTCTTCCTCGTTGCAACTTCCCTTGTCAGTCTCTAGGCCTATCCCGCAGCATGGCGGTGACTTTTTCTTCTTTGATCAGCAGTAACTTGCCCCGTCCTCCGCGGCAGGCAGGTTCACCCAGCCTAAACTAGAATTACTCTAGCCCTTTTCTTCAATGTAGGCAAGCAAGAGTTTCTTCAATAGCCGTCGCTCTTCGGCAATGGTTTCCACATTGGATTCCAAATTAATAATCATGCCCTGTAGGTGAGAAAGCGCATTGGCTACCTTGCGGAGCTGCTTGGGATCTAGGGGTAGCACATGGGGTTCCGGTTTTTTCCCCTCCAATCGCTCAAGGCCCAGTCGAGGCATGTCATACACCTCTTCCATGAGCTCCAAAAGTTCGATCCGCTTTTCTCGATAACGAGTTTGATTGCCCAAAAAAATTTGCTCCCTTCGGGTATACAGGGACAATTGACGGACGATACTGTCTGAGCGAATCAAACGCATGTTGCCTGACTTCAGCTCGTCCCGCGTGGCTAAGTTTTCCACAAAATTAATCCCAGTGACCAAGGAACCTGAGCCTGGCAAGGTAAAATAGGTAAACAAACTGTCTAAAAACGGCTTTTTTTCCAGTCCTCCCTGCATGAGGATGATTAAAGTGTTAATCTGCTGTTTTCTTGAGGTATAGCTAGCCTTTACCTCTTCCATTCGAATGCTATCTAGATCCAAATCCTTGACCAAGCGTTGCGCATACTGTACCCCACGTGCATTTTCTCCCCAGCGTTCACGCTGGTTTTCTGCAAAAAATCCCAAGGTGATGGCTGCAAACAGCATCAAAAACTCCATCGCATACTTTTGCCAACTTGATTTTTTGGACTTCACCTTTATGTCTTGGAGTTCCTTTTTCATGGCCTTGATTTTTTAAAACCCTAAACTGTTATTAATAAAAAAAGAAGAAGAAAAATAGCGCGGCATTGGTGATTCGTACCCCCTCGTAATAGCCGATAGTCCTACGCGAACCATCCATCACCCGGCCATCTTCTATGTAGCCAATCGTCCGGCGGGACTGATCCGTTACTCGCCCATTTTCGATATACCCTACTGTTGATCTAGATCCATTTGTCACTCGTCCATCTTCCACATAGCCAATGGTCCGACGTGATCCATCCATGACCCGACTTCCATCCAAATACCCTATTGTAGACCGCGAGCCATTGGTGACCCGCTCCCCTTCGATGTAGCCTACCGTGCGGCGGCTCCCATCCATCAGTCGCTGTGCGAGACTTGGCGTAACTCCTAGAACCATAGAAAATAGGGTGATTAGTAGAAAGATTCGCATAGCAGGTAGCTGTTTAGAAGTGCTGAAAAGATCATTTTTGTTTAAACTAAGTTATGGGGAAATCCGATACAAGATAATCCGCTTATCCGTCTCCGATTTTGTTCTGACAATCAAGTCTTTTCCATACTGAGCTTGGAAATACTGATTGACCGCCTTGATGTACCTCGACCTTCTCACCCTTCGGTAGTCCAAACTTTCAAGATCAGAAGCCCCAAATACCTGGTCCAACTGATGTACATCTACCAGCAAAACAGGTTGGGCGAGGAGCTTGGCCACAAGTCGTGCCATATCCTCCACCCCATCAACAGTCCCCTGCTCCTCAGCAGGAGGTAGCGTTTCAGCCGGGTCGGATTTTTTGGAAAGATGATTTTTTCTCCACCAGAGACCCCCTCCTCCTGCCATCAAGAGCAAAAGGCCCGTAAGGATAGCGAAAGACCAATCCTCCAACCCAAAGGACGAGGTTTGCTGGTTAAAACGAATGTCTCCTACTTTCGTGAATTTCTCCAAAGGAGCAGTAGGAGGCAATAGAAAGGTAGGATCCCCGTATTTATCAAAAAATACCGCATTGTTTTCTAAGGCAACCGCCACCAAGAAAAATCGAAACTTCCCGAAGTTATTGTCCTTAACAAAATACAAGGTGTTTTCTTTTTTGTGAAGTAGCAAAAGCCCAAGATGGGCTTCAAGTTGATACAATTGAACCCCATAATCTTTCAAGTCGAAGGAGGGCATGATCCAGGAACTTAGATTTTTTTGATTTGGGAAGTCCAACTGTATGGAACTCCAGGCTTTGCTCTTGAAGTCAAATACATACCCGTTTTTGTCCGGATAAAAGACATTGGAAGGCTGATGAATGTTTTCCCCCAGAATAGAAAATACACGGTCCCCGTCTACAAAGATCCCCACTCCCCCATAGTTCATGGGAGGGGAAGAGGCCGGAACAAATTCCCAATATCCCGTGCCAAAATCAAACTCGAGTAATTCGCTGTGTCCTCTCCAAAATCCATACCGCCCCATGGAATACAATTTCCCCTCCCGCACAAAAAAATGTGCATGACAGTTGAACCCCGAACCCGTACCCTTGTACAAGTTGTCCCAGCGGTCCCCCGTCCATCGCAAGACTTCAAATCGACAAGGGATAAGCGCTACAAGCTGTCCCTGGAGATAAAACAAGGTGATGGGATCGGGGGTAGTCAGGTAAGGAGAAGCGAGCAGAGACTCTACCATCACCTGGGTGATGCCTTGAGGAAGGCTTTCCCAAGCAAAACGATCGAAAGATTCATCAGGATTAATTTTTACCCAATCAAAGGACCCGTAGGTCTGCTTTTCGGATTGAGCAGAAAGTGAAAGACAAGAGAAAAAAACTCCAATAAAAAAAATAACTGCTTTCATGGTCAAATATTTTTCCTGCTGGTACTCAAACGCCAGAAATCAGGAACTTTATATAACTAAAGGTACAAAAAACTCGAAAAAAGCCTATGCAAAATCTAGAGTAGCAAGATTCGGTCCAAAAATAGAAATCCCCCCTGCAGTAAAAACCACAGCGGGGATTCTAGAAAACTTGAAAAAGGTATAAAATTTCTACCCCTACTTCAAGCCTCCAATCATATCTTCTGGCTTGACCCACTCGTCAAACTGCTCCGAGGTAAGCAAGCCCAAACTTAGGGCTGCAGCTCGCAGGCTAGTTCCTTCCTTGTGTGCCTTCTTGGCGATCGCTGCGGCATTTTCGTAGCCAATGTAAGGATTCAATGCCGTCACTAGCATCAGGGAGTTTTCCAAATGCTGCTGAATCATCGGGGTATTCGGTTCAATTCCCACCGCACAGTTGACATCAAAGGAAACGCAAGCATCCCCAAGCAATCGGGCTGACTGCAGGAAGTTGGCCGCAATGAGTGGCTTGAATACATTCAGTTCAAAATGTCCATTCGAACCCCCAATGGTAATGGCGACATCGTTGCCCATCACCTGTGCCGCCACCATGGTCATTGCCTCCACCTGAGTCGGATTGACCTTGCCCGGCATGATGGAGGAACCGGGTTCATTTTCTGGAATCAAGATTTCTCCAATGCCCGAACGAGGGCCAGAGGAAAGCATGCGAATGTCGTTGGCAATCTTCATTAAGGACACGGCCACTTGCTTCAATGCCCCATGGGTTTCGACCATTCCGTCGTGCGCAGCAAGCGCCTCGAACTTGTTGGGCGCCGTTACAAATGGAAGCCCTGTCAAGCTGGCAATTTTTTTCGCCACCAACTCGGAATAGCCCTGCGGGGTATTCAAACCAGTACCCACTGCCGTACCGCCCAAGGCCAATTCGGAAAGGTGCGCAAGGGTATTGTTGAGCGCACGCAAACCGTGATCGAGCTGCGCCACGTAGCCGCTAAACTCCTGACCCAGGGTGAGGGGAGTGGCGTCCATGAAGTGGGTTCGGCCGATTTTGACCACCTTCTTGAAGGCTTCTGCCTTCGCCGCAAGGGTATCACGAAGCTGCTTCACTCCCGGAATGGTCGTTTCGGCAACCATCTTGTAGGCCGCAATGTGCATGGCCGTAGGGTAGGTATCGTTGGAGGATTGAGACTTGTTGACGTCGTCGTTGGGGTGGATTTTCTTCTTGGCATCTTCCAAAGACCCTCCCAAAAGTACATGAGCTCGGTAGGCAATCACCTCATTCGCATTCATGTTGGATTGAGTCCCCGAACCTGTCTGCCATACCACCAAAGGAAACTGGCTATCGTGCTGCCCGGAAAGCACTTCCTCACATACCTGAGCGATAATTTCCGCCTTGGCGGGTTCCAATACGCCTAACTCTGCATTGGTCAACGCTGCCGCTTTCTTCAATATGGCAAAGGCATGGATGATCTCGATCGGCATGCGGTTTTTCTCTCCGCCAATTTTAAAGTTATTGATCGAACGCTGCGTCTGCGCTCCCCAGTAGGCCGAAGCTGGAACCTCTACAGGTCCCATGGTATCTTTTTCTATACGGATGGACATGGTAGTCGAAATAAATGGGTGAAGATTAGGCCACAAAGGTACATCCAAAGTCGCTTTTTGCCTACAGCTTGCGTGAGGATTCCACGTTGCTGGAAGGAAAATTGATCACTTCCAGGAAAAGTTTTTTGCTGGGCAGCAGCTGTCGATGGAAGAAAAACACCGCTAAGGCATAATTGAGCCCCATCAGGGAAAGGCATACTCCCCCTTGAAGGAATTGCTGAGATCCCAAAAAGAAAAAAAGCGAAAAGCCCAACAGGATCCCTGTCCAAAACCAAAGGAAAAACCGAGTGGTTGAAAAGAGTTGGTATCGGACAAAAAGGATGCTGCCTCTCGGCGTAGCCTCCACCTTCCCTAGGAGCAATGGGAGAAAATTGTCCCCTTTTTCAATCACTCGGGAAATGCGAAATCCATGTTCACCCACTTGCCCATAAAATAAAGGCCGGAGCTCGGGGAGTCCTTCGGCCCGAGTCCCTCGGGTAACTGTCGCCAAGCGATCTAATAGCTCCTGTTTGGATAAGGCGCTGACGAGGGTTTCCCGACCAAAAGGCAGCCAGTTCATGTGTTATTTAACTGCGATGCAGGAAATTTCTACCTGTACATTTTTGGGAAGCTTGCTTACCTCCACCGTCTCTCGTGCTGGAGGATCGGCCTTGAAGTATTGCCCATAAGCCTCGTTGATGGCTCCAAACTGGCCCATGTCGCGGATAAAGATGGTGCATTTGGCTACATTGGCAAAGCCAAAACCTGCCGCCCGCAGGATCGCTTCCATGTTTTTCATGACTGCATGCGTCTCTTCGGTGATGTTTTCATTGATCAGCTCACCTGTCTCTGGATCCAGGGCGATTTGGCCCGACACATAGAGCGTGTCTCCCACTTGAACCGCTTGAGAATAGGGCCCTATCGGGGCAGGGGCTTCTGGAGTGAAAATGATTTTTCTAGACATTGGTTTTTATTTTAAAAAGAAGCAAGATACAAGAGGCAAGAGCCGAGAAGCAAGAAACGAGACTTTATTCGTGGCGATACGAGATTCTTATGATTCACGAATTTTTATTTCAACATTCTTCAATCGGCGTTCAGCATTCGACATTTATTCTTAGAAGCAAGAAACGAGAGCCAAGAAGCAAGAGGCGAATGAAATTAGTTGTTATACTCACGAAAGGCAGAAACTCTGGAATATTACGGTCTTGAGTCTAATCTCTTGTCTCTAATCTCTCGCCTCTTTCTTCGCTTCCTCCCAGTACACATCCATTTCCGCCAAACTCATCTCGCTTAGATTCTTACCCGCCGCTTTGGCTGCTCGCTCCAAGTACTGAAATCGGGAGATGAACTTGATGTTGGTACGCTCCAAGGCCTCCTCTGGGTTGATGTCGATAAATCGGGCATAGTTGATCAGTGAAAAAAGCAGGTCTCCAAACTCCGAAGCCGCCTTTTCTTGGTCGATTTTCGTTCCCGAAGCCACTCGGAATTCAGCCTCAAACTCACCCATTTCCTCCTTCACCTTCTCCCACACCTGCTCGGGCTCCTCCCAGTCAAAGCCCACACCTCGGGCCTTTTCCTGGATTCGCATGGCCTTGATCAGCGCCGGCAAACTTTTGGGCACCCCACCAAGGACAGAGACATTTCCCTTCTCGGTCAACTTGATTTTCTCCCAATTTTGCTTGACGGTCTCCTCGTCTTGCGCCACTGTATCCCCGTAGATGTGGGGGTGTCGACGGATCAATTTCTCGCAAAGGGAGTCAATCACAGTGGCAATGTCATAGCTACCCTGCTCCGAACCGATTTTGGCATAAAAGACCAGGTGCAAGAGCAGGTCTCCCACCTCTTTCTTGATTTCCTCCGGATTGCCTTCCAAGATGGCATCCGAAAGTTCAAAGGTCTCCTCAATGGTCAAGTGGCGCAAACTTTCGGTGGTCTGCTTTTTGTCCCAGGGACATTGCGCACGCAACTCATCCATGATGGTCAATAAGCGGTCAAAGGCAGCCAA
>CANGYY010000042.1 GCA_947458585.1 Cyclobacteriaceae bacterium
ACACCCTACTCGAATACCCATGCTCGCTAAGACCCCTGCTCCTCCCTACTACGCGGTGATTTTTACCAACCTTCGAACCAATACCGATGCAGGGTACGAAGAGATGGCTCGGGAGATGGTCCGCCTAGCAGCCGAACAACCCGGATACCTGGGCTACGAAAGCGCCAGAAGCGGCCTCGGCATCACCATTTCGTATTGGGAAAGTTTGGAAGCGATCAAAGCCTGGAAAGCCAACTCAGACCATCTACTCGCACAGAAATACGGGCGCGAAAAGTGGTATTCCTCATTCAAAACGCGAATCGCCCTGGTCGAACGAGATTATGGAATGAATGCCGAATGAGAAAATTATCCCCCTAATTCCAATTCTCGCTTTAAGTGCTTGACACGCTCTCGAATATCCAAGGAAGCAGGATCAAGATGAAGTGAGGTGGCCTTTAAAAAATCTACTACGGCCCCTTCATGGTCCATGGATTTTCCCTCTTCCAACGTCACATACCGCATCGTGGACCAAAGTACGGTCTTCAACTGCGTTTTGGAATCATCGGTGAGGTAATACTCCACCAAAATGGTGTTTGTATTGTACCACAAGATCCGGCTGTAAATACGTACCCACTCCCCAACCATAGCCGGCTTGATGTAACTGATATTGTGGTTATACACCACCCAAGCAGCCTTGTATACCCGAATCAAGTCGATGATTTCCAATCCATACAACTTCGGTACTTGATCCTCTCTAGCATTGAAAAAATAGTCGAAGTACTTCGCATTATTCAGGTGACGAAGTGGATCGCAGTCTTGAAAGCGGATCACCACCCGACTTTCTGTTTCCTTAGGATACTGCTTTTGGGGATCGTAGTTAAACATACCTAGTCAGGTTTTTGCTATCCAAACAGGTAATTCCTGCTGCTTTCAATTCTAGTAGGGCACGCTGCCCATCTTCAGGCTGAAGATTGACCGCACGTGTTGCATCGGTGAATACAATGGTTTCAAAACCCAGACTTCTTGCATCTAAGGCGGTGTATTTTACACAATAATCCAAGGCCAAGCCAACAATACATACTCGACGAACACCTTGCAGCAATAAATGAGTTCGTAATCCTGTATCCCCTCTCCGAGCATTGTCAAAAAAACCCGAGTAGGAATCCACCTTGGGGTTTTGCCCTTTTTTAAATACAGCCTTCCAACGACTGCGATCTAGGGTATCTGGAAAATCTGCACCTGGGGTTCCCTCCACGCAATGTACTGGCCAGAGGATTTGGGATAACCCATCCAAATCGATTAGCTGCCCTGGCTGGGTACCAGGATGATTCGCAGCGAAGCTACCATGTTTGGCTGGATGCCAATCCTGGGTAGCCACAATGTGTTCAAAATGGGGTTGCAAAGATGCGATGATTGGTAAAATCTCATCACCCTGGGGAACCGCTAGCGCTCCACCAGGTAAAAAATCGTGCTGAATATCCACCAGAATTAAGGCGGAACCCGAGTTAATTGTGTTCATGTTGACTAGTTTTTGCTGCAATGACCAATTCCATCCGGAGCTGATGAAGCTGCTCCTCCAAACCCACAGGATATACGTGAGGATTGGTCAAACGTTTGTGCGTTTTATCGAAAGCTTCCAATTGTACTCCAGCTCTTTCTCGGATTTGCTGAAGGCTAGGTAGGGTATAGACCAATTCTCCTTTTCTAAAAATCGGCTTCAACAGTTCTTCTTCCTCGTAAAAAGCAGGCATCAACCGCTTGCGTTGCGTCGCATCATTGGGATCAATGATCATGATTCCCTTGGGGTCTATGGTCTGACCCTCCAAATAAATCATATCTGCCACCGCCTTCCCCTTACTGAAGTATCGCCTTACCTTATGAATTCCAGGGATGTTGATTTTTAAAGATTGTTGGGAAACTTTCACCTTGGGCTCCCAAGTTCCGTTTTCATTTTTAACTGCCGAAAGTTTGTATACTGCACCCAATGCCGGCTGATCAAAGGCGGTAACCAACTTGGTCCCCACTCCCCACACATCGATCGCGGCATCTTGAGACTTTAGTGAAGAAATAATGTATTCATCCAGATCATTGGATGCATAAATTTTGGCATTTGGAAATCCGGCTTCGTCCAAAAGCTGCCTTGCCTGAATTGAAAAATAGGCCAAATCACCCGAATCGATTCGAATACCTAGCATCTCCTTCCCTTTTTGGCGAAGACTTAATCCCACCTGAATGGCATTTTTCACCCCCGCAAGCGTATCGTAGGTGTCCACCAAAAACACGCAATGATCCGGAAAGGCTTCCGCATAGGCATAAAATGCCTCCAATTCAGAATCAAAGGAAAGAATCCAGCTATGGGCATGGGTTCCTGATACTGGAATTCCAAATAGTTTTCCCGCCATCACATTGCTGGTAGAACTGCAGCCACCGATATAGGAAGCCCTACTCGCTGCCAGCGCCCCATCAATGCCTTGCGCCCTGCGTAAGCCAAATTCCAACACAGGAGCACCCTGGGTAGCCATATTGATGCGTGCCGCCTTCGTGGCGATCAGCGTCTGAAAATTGAGAATATTGAGCAAGGGGGTCTCCAGCAACTGGCATTGAATCAAAGTGCCTCGCACCTGCACCATGGGAGCATTCGGAAATACCACCGTCCCTTCTTCTACCGCATCCACATCACAGGTAAATCGAAGGTCCTTCAAGTAGGCCAAAAATGCATCCTCAAATAAAGGACTCCCATCTTTCTGCTTCATTTCACGGAGGTAATCCAATTCAGAATCGCCAAAGTGCATATTGCTACAAAAGTCCACCACATAATCCAGTCCCGCAGCAAGCGTAAATCCCCCCTCAAATGGATTTTTTCTAAAGAATAAGTTGAACACCGCTTCTTGCTCTCCCTTTCCTGACTTCCAATAAGCATAAGCCATGGTCAGTTGGTAAAAATCCGTCAGCAGCACAAGGTTACTTTGGTAGAGGTCTTTGGTGATTTTCATCAAAAAGGAAGAATTAGGAACTGCAAAACTACAAACTATTTTACCCGCAAATTCAAAAGGATGCCAATGAATACGAGAACCATCCCAATATAGGAAGGTATAGGGAAGGTTTCTCCGAAGAGAATAAAACCAAAAATCAAGGCATAAACCACCCCTAGGTAACTCAAACTAGAAATACGAGACACATTGCCCGATTGATAGGCCAAGGTCATAAAATACTGGGCATTTTGGGTACAAAAGCCGATCCACAACAAAATCAACCAATCCCAGCCTATAGGAGTCACCCACTCAAAATACATCAGCACCGAAGCGATGGGCAAGGTCACCAAGGGGAAATAAAATATAATCACCATGGGATGTTCAACTCCTTTCAGCTTCCGGATCAGATTGTAGGCTACCCCAGATGCTATCGCGGAAACCAATCCCAGCGCAGCACTCAATCCATCTACACGTGGATCTACGCCTTGAATCAGCAAGACCCCTGCAAAGGCCAAACCGAAGTAGACAAACTGCCTTGCGCGTACTTTCTCCTTTAAGATAAAGATGCCTAGGATAGTGGTGAATATAGGAGATAAGTACTGCAGCGTCACTGCAGTAGCCAAGGGAATCCGTTGGAGGGTATAAAAGAATAAAATCAAACTGATGGACCCTACAATGCCTCTGGCTACCAAACTTAGTTTGTGGGTTCCAAAAAGTGGGATTCCTTTTTGACGCAATACCAACACGGTAAACACTGCACTGAACACAGATCTAAACCACACAATTTCAATTGCCGGAATATGTGGGATAAATTTGACCGATACATTCATCAGCGCAAAAAATACGCTTGCCAAAAGCATGGACTGTACGGGACTGATTTTCAAGGACAACGTGCTAGGTGTGGGATTTGATGTACAAAACTAAGAGATTCTTCCTAGCTTGACCTAGTAATTGGATGAAGGGTGAAAACCTTCCCACATCAAACGCTGTTTAAGAACAAAAAAAGTATGGCTTTAGCTATTGGAACTCCAGCACCAGATTTTACACTTACCGCCACTACCTTGGGCAGTATCACCCTTTCCAAAGACCTTGCTGGAAAATCGGTGATCCTCTATTTTTACCCCAAAGACTTCACGCCGGGATGCACTACGGAAGCCTGCGAATTTCGTGATCAATTTGCTGAATTCCGGGATTTGGACATTCCTGTGTTTGGAATCAGCCGAGATAGCCTAGCTACCCATGAAAAGTTTAAAAAAACGCATCGACTTCCTTTTGAACTCTTAGCAGATGAATCTGGGAAAGTTTGCAAAGCCTACGATGCCCTACTTCCCTTGATCAAAATGCCGACTCGGGTGACCTACCTTTTGGATAGCAACCACCAAATCGTAGGAGTTTTTCAAGGTCTATTTGAAAACAAAGCGCATGTGGCCGCCATGATCAAGCAGCTCAAGCAGAAATAGTACCTTCAATTCGTCCATCCTTCATGACCACTTTCCTGTCAGCCATGGCGGCCAATTCCTCGTTGTGGGTCACCAGCACAAAGGAAAGATGGTAGGTGTCCCGCAACTTGAAAAACAAGTCATGCAGAGCTCTTGCATTGCTGGTGTCTAGATTCCCACTCGGTTCATCTGCAAAAACCAAATCTGGATTATTGATGAGCGCACGGGCTACAGCTACTCGCTGCTGCTCTCCCCCCGATAGTTCAGAAGGCTTGTGGTCCAATCGATGACTAATCCCAAGAATATCACCCAATTCTTCGGCACGCTTCTTCAATTCTTTTTCCTCCCTACCTTGAATAAATCCTGGAATGCAAATATTCTCCAAGGCCGTGAATTCGGGAAGCAGGTTATGAAATTGAAAGACAAACCCAATTCGAGCATTTCGGAACTCCGCCAAGGCATCTCCTTTAAGCTGCATTAAATTCTGCCCATTCAGGGAAAGTTCACCCCGGTCCGGCCGATCCAGAGTTCCCAAAATATGAAGAAGGGTACTTTTGCCTGCACCAGAAGCGCCTACAATGGATACGATTTCCCCTTTGGAAATTTCCAAATCTACCCCTTTTAGAACCTCCAGTGAACCGTACGATTTATGAATACCTTTGGCAATCAGCATGCTACTCATTTTTGATTTTTTAAATGTAAAACAAATCCTTCTAATCCAGGAATTAACAGGCTATTTTCCAAAAAATCGAAGATTCCAGTTTGCTATATTGCCTTCACCCGCTTATCTTCGGGCAAAAATTTCCACAGATGAATATTCACGAATATCAGGCTAAAGAGGTATTAAAAGGATACGGTGTGCGTATCCAAGAAGGTATTGTAGCCAGCACTCCAGAAGAGGCACATGAAGCGGCGGTGAAACTCAACGCACAAACCGGTACTTCTTGGTTCGTGATCAAAGCACAAATTCATGCTGGAGGTAGAGGCAAGGGCGAGGTGAAAGAAACTGGTTCTAGAGGAGTAGTTCTTGCCAAGAAATTGGAAGATGTAAAGGAAAAAGCAGCCGCGATCTTGGGTGGAACTTTGGTAACCATCCAGACAGGTGCTGAAGGAAAAAAAGTAAATAAGGTATTGATCGCTGAGGATGTATACTATCCTGGAGCGTCCGAACCCAAAGAATATTACATGTCTATCCTACTGGATCGTGCTACTGGCTCTAATGTAATCATGGCCTCTACAGAAGGGGGTATGGACATTGAAGAAGTTGCTGAACACCATCCAGAGAAAATCATCAAGGAGTGGATTGATCCTAAAGTAGGTTTACAAGGCTTCCAAGCCCGTAAAGTTGCCTTCAAATTAGGTTTGAGTGGAACTGCTCACAAAGAAATGGTGAAGTTTATCGGAGCATTGTACGCTGCCTACGTAGGTACAGACTCTTCTCAATTTGAAATCAACCCTGTCCTCAAAACTTCTGATGACAAGATCTTGGCAGTAGATGCCAAAGTGAATGTGGATGACAATGCACTTTACCGTCAGCCTAAGTTAGCTGAATTGAGAGACTTGGCTGAAGAAGATCCATTGGAAGTGGAAGCAGGTGAGTCAGGCCTCAACTACGTGAAATTGGACGGCAACGTGGGCTGTATGGTCAACGGAGCAGGTCTTGCGATGGCTACCATGGACATGATCAAACTTTCTGGTGGTGAGCCTGCCAACTTCCTAGATGTAGGTGGAGGAGCAAATGCCACTACGGTAGAGGCTGGTTTCCGAATCATTTTGAAAGACCCTAACGTAAAAGCTATCCTAATCAACGTGTTTGGGGGCATCGTTCGTTGCGATCGTATCGCGAATGGCGTAGTGGAAGCCTACAAATCTATCGGAGACATCCGCGTTCCCATCATTGTTCGACTTCAGGGTACCAATGCGGCAGAAGGAGCAAAAATTATTGACGATTCAGGCTTGAAAGTATTCTCAGCCATCACCTTGAAGGAAGCAGCTGAGCGAGTGAAAGCCGCGCTATAAAATCAGTACGCAGACGTAGTTCAACTGGATAGAATATCGGATTTCGGCTCCGAGGGTTGAGGGTTCGAATCCTTCCGTCTGTACTCCAAAGCTCAAACGAAAGTTTGGGCTTTTTTTTATTCCCTTAAAGGAGCATCCACTTAAAAAATCAAGGGGTAGAAAGTAAAAAAGCAGGAGAAAATCTCCTGCCCTTTATTTGAAAACTAAACCAACTATTATTTTAACTACCACAATAGACTCAAAAATACCACAATTCTGAATAAATCAAAATCCAAGAGAAAAAATTGAATTTTTTTATTTTTTCCAATTCAATCCATCCCAAATAACTCCAATTCAGAATAAAAAAGTTTAATTCTGCAGTTCATCCACAGAATTATTCTGTTCATTTTTGAAAATCTACTGAAAATTTAACCGACTCCATTTTCTTCTTCATCAAGGGACGGAACCACTCCTGACTTCTGCTCAACTAGTTTAACATGGAGTACCTCATTCACTTCCACTTTGAAGAATTGTTGGTGGATATTGAACTTCGCTTCACCTTCTGCTGGAGCTTTGGCCACGTAAGTTCCATCCTCTTGCATGATGTAGGAGTTGGCATTATCCCTCAAGTTGTAGGATAGAATATTCATCAACTGCTTTTCCAACAAAGGTGATTCTACCTTAAACAAGGACTCCAGACGTTTATCAAAACTTCGCACCATCATATCCGCACTACCCGAATAGGTACGGGTTTCTCCATTGTTATGGAAATGATAGATGCGGCTATGCTCCAAGAAATCTCCCACAATGGAGAGCACTTCAATGTATTCACTCAAGCCCTTTCTTCCAGGTCGGAGGCAACAAATACCCCGAACGATCAACTTCACAGGCACCCCCTGCTGAGAGGCACGGTAAAGTGCATAGATGATTTCAGAATCCTCGAGTGAATTGACTTTAATGAATATGCCGCTTGGAAGGCCATTTTTGGCATTTTTCGCCTCTTGCTCAATAAAGGAAATCAACTGATGCCGCATGTCTCTCGGTGCAGTGATCAAGTTGCGGTAATCACTAGGCACCGAATGTCCCGTGATTACATTGAAGAATTCGGATACATCATTGGCCAGCACCTCATTGGTGGTCAGCAATCCAATGTCTGTGTAGAGTCGTGCTGTATCCTCGTTGTAATTACCCGAACCCAAATGCACGTAGCGTGTGATCTCTTGATCGTCTTTTTTAACAATAAGCAAGAGCTTGGTGTGGGTTTTTAGATTGGAGATTCCATAGATGACGAAGCAACCCGCTTTCTGCAGTTTTTTCGCCTCCCGGATATTGTTCTCCTCATCAAATCGCGCTTTTACTTCAAACAACACGGATACGTGCTTTCCATTTTCTGCAGCGCGAAGTAAGGCTTTAGTGATGCGACTATCCTTGGCCAAACGGTAGATGGTCATTTTGATGGCCATTACATCCGGGTCATCGGCAGCATTTTCAATCAAATCAAGGATCGAGTCGATGTTGTTGTACGGATGATGCAGCAAGATGTCTCGCTCTTTCAGAATCTCGAAAATATCTGCTCTCCCCTCCTCAGGGTACGAAAGTGGCTTGACAGGATCTGGAATTTGCGGCAATCTTTCTTTAAAACGTTTGTTGCCCACAATCTGCCATAAACCCGTGAAATCAATCATGCTCGCCCTTTTGACCATAAAAACAGAATCAGGGCGAAGGCTCCAGCGTTCGAGCAAGGAGCTGAGCATCCATTTGGAATACCCCTCTTCGATGTCAATACGCACCACACGACCGGTCTTCCGCTCCATCAACTTGCGCTTCACCTCTTCCAGGAAATTGGCATCCATGTCTTCACTTTCTTCCAAGGTAAAATCCCCATTACGGGTAATTCGGAAGAGGCTGACTGACTCAATCTCTACATTTCTGAAGAGGGAAATCAAATTTTCACGAATCACCTCTTCGATTGGGATCAAGGTCAAGGAATCCTCCCGCTCAATCTCAAAAAATCGAGGGATATTGGCTGGAATCTGCACAAAACTCATTTTGCGCATATCCTTCCGCTCTCCTGGGCTGGTGGTAACCACCCCAAAGACGAGTAGTTTATTCATCAAAATAGGAAAGGTACGGTACCCATCGTACACCATGGGGGTAAGCATGGGGTAAATCGCTTTGAGGAAATACTCCTTTACTTTCTCCTGTTCCTCGGGGGTAAGTTTGGATACATTGACCAAAGAAATCCCCTCTTCGTGCAGTCCAGGAAGGATGGTTTGGATAAAATGCTGCTGCTGCTCCCCATGGAAGCGCTGGCAATCCTTCATCAATTTTTCCTTGAAGGGCTCCTCTCGTAATCCCGAGTAATCCACCCGCTCCTTTTCATAATCCAGGTAGTTGTATAGGGAACCGACACGGATCATGAAAAATTCATCCATGTTGGATGCCGTGATGGCCAAGAACTTCAATTTTTCGAAGATGCTTCGAAAACTTTTTTTGGATTGATCGAGAACTCGTTCATTGAACCTCACCCAGCTCAAATCTCTACTGATTAGGTCACTTTTTTGGATGATGGACTCGTATTTATCTGCTGCCAGTTTCATACAGGTGTGTTTTTTTCAATGTGGTCTTACGTAAACAGCCAGGCTTCGTTACTAAAGACAAAATTTTTAAAGAAAAAAAGGGGGCTAAAAAGCCCCCAAAGATTAACTATCGATTTTGGCGTACTTCGCATTCTTCTCGATAAAGTCTCTTCGTGGAGCCACTTCATCGCCCATGAGCATGCTAAACAAGTGATCTGCCTCTGCAGCAGAATCAATAGTTACCTGCTTCAAGGTTCGCGTATTGGGATCCATGGTCGTAGACCAGAGTTGCTCTGGGTTCATTTCCCCAAGACCCTTGTAGCGTTGAATACCTACGCTATCTTCTTTGCCTTCTTTGGCCATCTCTGAGATCAAGCGCTTGCGCTCTTCTTCTGTCCAGCAATAGCGTTCGTCCTTGCCTTTTTTGAGCAAGTACAAAGGCGGCAGTGCAATGTAGACATAACCTCTTTCGATCAACGGTCGCATGTAACGGAAGAACAAGGTCAAAATGAGGGTTCGAATGTGCGAACCGTCGATGTCCGCATCCGTCATGATGATGATCTTATGGTATCTGAGTCCTGCCAGATCCAGTTCCTTGTCGTCATTGACGGTTCCAAACTTCACCCCAAGCGCTGTCAGGATGTTTTTGATTTCGTCGTTGTCGTAGATTTTATGTTCGTGCGCCTTTTCTACGTTGAGGATTTTTCCCTTAAGTGGTAGGATCGCTTGAAAATCTCGGTCTCTCCCCTGCTTGGCAGATCCCCCTGCAGAATCCCCTTCGACTAGGTACAATTCACACACGGTAGGATCGGAATTGGCACAATCGGCCAACTTGCCAGGTAAGCCACCGCCACCCAAAATGTTTTTACGTTGCACCATCTCACGTGCCTTACGAGCAGCGTGTCTGGCTTGGGCAGCAAGGATTACCTTGCCAACAATGGTCTTTGCTTCACGTGGATGCTCTTCAAGCCAAGCCTGAAGCACTTCAGACACTGCGGAGTCGACAAAGCCTACCACATCGGAGTTCCCCAATTTAGTTTTGGTCTGCCCTTCAAATTGGGGTTCAGCTACTTTCACAGAAATGACTGCAGTGAGTCCTTCACGGAAGTCATCTCCAGAAACTTCGATTTTCAATTTTTCCAACATCCCCGACTTGTCCGCATAGGCCTTCAAGGTACGGGTCAGTGCTCGTCTAAAGCCAGTGACGTGAGTTCCTCCTTCGTGAGTATTGATCGTATTCACGTAAGAAACCACGTTCTCGGTGTAGGAACTGTTGTAATTCATCGCCACCTGTACGGGCACTTCTTGATTCACCGATTCAATGTAAATCGGGGTTTCGATGATTTTTTCGCGCGTCTCGTCCAAGTACTGTACAAATTCAACCAACCCTCCTTCAGAGAAAAACTCATCCGACTTGGGTTGTCCATCCTCCATCTCACGTAAGTCTTGGAGGTGGATTCGGATGCCGGAATTCAAATAAGCCATCTCGCGCAAACGCGTGGCGATGGTCTCGTACTTGAATTCAGTAATCGTAAAAATGCTATCGTCTGGCTTGAAATGAATGGTAGTACCTCTTTTGTCTGTTTTCCCGATTTCTCTGGCGGGATACTGAGGTGCACCAATTTTAAATTCTTGTTCGGTGATCACTCCATTACGGTATACCGTAGCTTTCAAATCAGTAGAAAGTGCGTTCACGCAGGAAACACCCACTCCGTGGAGACCACCAGAAACTTTGTAGGTATCCTTGTCAAACTTACCTCCCGCATGGAGCACCGTCAACACCACTTCTAGGGCTGATTTCTTCTCCTTGGGGTGCATGTCCGTAGGAATCCCTCTACCGTTGTCTTCCACGGTAATGGAATTGTCCTCATTGACCGTAACTCGGATGGTATCGCAATGTCCTGCAAGTGCTTCATCGATGGAGTTATCGACTACTTCCCAGATGAGGTGGTGTAGGCCTTTGATTCCTACATCCCCGATGTACATGGCGGGACGCTTTCTTACTGCTTCTAGGCCTTCTAATACTTGAATATTACCAGCGCCATAATCTTCTGGATTGCTTAATTTTTCTTCACTCATGGTTTGGTATAATTCCCTGGATTTGGGTGGGTTGGTACTCCGATTAATCTCGGTTTTCTTAACAGCGCAATTTAGGAAAAAAAAGTGACTTGTGTAGGTGTTTTTGCAAAGGATTAAATGAAGTAACCCAAGAAAAATTGTGGAAAATAAAACCAAATATTATTCTGAAAAATTTAATTTTTTCAGAATCGGTAAAAATATTTCATGATGAAAATTACGCCGTATATCGCTGATTTTCAGCTTTTGATTTTTTTTGTTAAATTTTTCTTGTTTTTTTTTAAACAAAATTTTTATCTGAAAACTTATCTAGTTGTAAAAGTTAGTTAACATCAACCAAAACCAAAAAAAATTATGAATTACAGCATTCTATTAGACGTAGGAACAGTGGCTACTGATACATTAGCTAATGCTAAAAACGTAGTACTTCCTTCACTTGACAAAATCGATTCCTTCCAGGACGCGATTGCCATTACCTTCTTCATTGGGTACATGGCCATGTTAGCCTCTTCAGTGTTTTTCTTCGTAGAAAGAGGCTCTGTAGACGGTAAGTGGAAACTTTCCCTTTTGGTATCCGCATTGATCACGGGTATCGCCGCAGTACACTATTATTACATGAGAGAATTCTACATGGAAGAAGGTGTGAGCCCAACAGCTTTGCGTTACGTAGACTGGACCTTGACGGTTCCACTGATGTGCGTTGAGTTCTATTTGCTGACTAAGCCTTTTGGCGCCAAAGGAGGCACACTCTTTAAATTGATCCTAGCTTCAGTGGTGATGTTAGTGACTGGTTTGATTGGTGAAACAGTTGGTTTAGGTCAAAATATGATGTGGGGAATCCTTTCTACAGTAGGTTACTTGTACATTGTGTATGAAGTATTTGCTGGAGACGTAGCCAAATTGACAAAAAGCTCCAATAGCCCAGCTTTGGGAAGAGCAATGTTCCTAATGAAGATCTTCATCACTTTGGGATGGGCCATTTACCCAATTGGATACATGGTACTTCCAGACAACTTGCTTGATGGATGGTTCTCTGTAGCTTCAATTGACTTGTTCTACAACATTGCTGATGCCATCAACAAAATTGGTTTTGGCTTGGTAGTTTACACAGTAGCAGTTGCTGAAAGCAACAAAAAATAATTAAACTTAAAACTGCCTGTACGAAAGTGCAGGCAGTTTTTTTTTGTACCTATGAAAAAATACGACTACATACTAGCTGGAGGAGGATGCGCGGGTTTAAGCCTGGTCTACCGTCTACTAGATAGTAGTTTGAAAGATTCCAATATCCTTATCCTAGAACCTACTCTTGGAGAGGTTCCCAACAAAACTTGGTGCTACTGGAACACAGCAGCACTCCCCATTCACCCAGAAGCAGCTCGATTTTCCTGGAACTCATTTTACTTGCAGCAGGGAAAACAGCAACACCAACATGGGTTAGAAAAATTATCCTATTACCACCTCAACTCGCACGACTTCTATGCTCACGTGCTGGAGAAAATTAAAAACTTCCCCAACGTACATTTTTTGAAGGAGGAAGTGAATACCATTCGTTGCATCGAAAACGAAGTTTACGTAGAAACCAAAACCTCAGGAACTTACAGCGGCAGTTACGTATTTGATTCACGTAATTATACAGGTAATGAGACTCAAAATATTTTAAATCAGATTTTTATAGGCTTACGGATCAAAAGTCAAACCTCCGTATTTGATCCCAACTCCATGGGCTTGATGGATTTCGATACGCCTTCCTCTTCGGGTTTTGATTTTATCTACACGCTCCCCTTCTCTAGCCAAGAGGCCTTGATCGAATACACTGCCTACACCAGCGAAGCCCGCGGGGAACAGGCACTTTTGGATTCTCTTACCAATTTCCTAAAACAAAAATATGGGGCAATTGAGTATGAAATCACTTTTCAGGAATCTGGTCAGATTCCCATGACCACCCGAGTTCAGCCACAAACCTCCGGACCTCGCCATGTTCCAATTGGCACGGCAGCAGGCTGGACCAAACCCTCCACAGGCTATACTTTCGCTCAAATTCAAGAAAACTGCAACCAACTGGTTACTCGCTTGGAAAAGGGCGCCACTCAAGACCTTCGATTCCCACGGAAATCACGCTTCGTTTTCTACGACAACATCCTGCTTAGCATTGCCCACCACTGGCCCAAGCGCCTTCCTGGGGTATTTATCAATCTTTTTTCAACCTCTTCTCCTGACTTAGTTTTTCGCTTTTTGGCTGAAAAAACGAGTTTCTGGGAAGAAATCCGGCTTTTGTCCCGTTTGAAATTTGGCATTTTCTTAAAAGGACTTACCCGCTATGGTACGTATTGAATACTTGGCCAAAGCCCTGGGTCTTGGGATCGCCCTACTTTTTCTGCTTTTCCCTGATCTCTCCCAATCCATCCAATTTGCGGTATTTGGACTTGTCCTGCTCCTGGTAGGCATTCCACACGGCGGAATAGATCACCTCATCCACAACCCGGACATTCGACCTCAGGGACTAGTTTCCTTTATCCTACGCTACCTCCTTCTCATGCTTGGCTATGGGCTCTTGTGGTGGTTTGTGCCCCTAGCCGCATTGATTGCTTTTCTAGGGATGTCAGCCTACCATTTCGGCCAATCGCACTTCCTCGAACAAGGAAAATTAGAAAATCGGGAAGGACTGCTTTACTTGCTCAAAGGCGCATTTTTTCTATTCCTCATTCTCTTTGGAGATTGGAAAATGACCCAAGAAATCTTGAGTTCCATGATTTCCTTGGACCTTTCTGAAGAATTCAGACTGGGAATTTTGGCTTTCCTGTTGGTGAGTTCCCTGATCGCTCAAGGCTTCAGTGCCAAGCCATTCGGCTTAAACGATGGACTGGATTACTTGATCCTCTCCCCAATTCTCTATTTCAGCCCACTGTTGATTAGTTTTAGTGTGTATTTTGGATTTTGGCACTCCCTACCCAGCATGCTTGCCGAGTATGCCTACCTGCGGAATATCCCTGCCTTCAATTCCCCCTTGAAATTTGGCAAGCAATTGCTCCCCTTTTCTGGAATTAGTTTGCTGGGCATAGCGGGAATCCTATTTGCTGGACTGGAATTCCTAGAACCCAACCAACTTTACCTGCTATTTTTTGTGCTAATTTCCCTGATTTCCCTTCCCCATATCCTGTACATGGATACCTTTTTGAAAGAGAAATTTCAAAATTGACCCGTGGTCAACATAACCAAAGTACAGGCTTCCAGTACCTCAATTCCTGAAGCTTTGGCTTTTTGAAAAAGTAAGGGATTCTCGGTTCCAGGGTTAAAAATGATCCGTTTAGGTTGAAGCGCAATCAGGTAATCCACCCATTCCGTCTGGTTTGTAGGCCCTAAATACAAGGTTATCGTATGGATTCCTGCTAAAAGTGGCTTTTGACGCAAGTCAACAATCTCCTTTCCAAACACCATCCCTTTTTTAATCCCAATTGGAATAAAAGGGATTCCTTTGGCTTGCAACAAGTCGGCCGCTCGGTAAGCATAGCGCTCTATATTATCCGTAGCACCTACGATTAGAGTCAATTTGGATTTATTTGGGGCGCTGTCCATAGTGGCGGTCCCGCTCAAAAGTGTCCATGTGGCGGTGCTTTTTACTATCGTAGATGTCGTCGAGCGTAAGTAAGATCCCGGTCTCCTCTACCTCCCCAAACTCGTCGTTTAGCGCGGTTCCAAAATTTTTCATGCTTGGGGACAGGTTCATGTAGGCATTGATCAGGGGAGGAATGTTCTCTCCCAATGCTCGGATCTTCCCATTAAGGACCTTATAACCCTCCTTGTAATCCAGCCCTTCGAAGGGGTTGGGCTGGGAAAGAATATCCGTTTCATAGCTCAATCTCAACTTCTCCTTAGGCTTCACTAATCCTTGATTATCAGGGAAATAATGATTCATAAAATAGAGCAACAAATCGCGCCCTTCCCGATTGTAATGCGGGTACATGGTCACCTTTCCAAACAGGTATTTGACATTGGGATGCAGGAGTACGAAGGCACCCAAACCATCCCAAAGGTTGTCCAGGCTAAACATTCCCTTGCGGTTGTCCAAACTAGGCTGGTAACTAGGTTGCACGAAAGACCTCCCCAACTCAATGGTGTAGGGCAAGTAGTCTTGGATAAATTTTGGGGAAAAGTCAAACAAGTGCTTGGTAGAAAGTTGAATTTCACCATCAGGACCTAAGGCATTCGTGCAACAAATAAGTCGATACCCTGCCACAATCTGTTCGTCTTCCTCGTTCCAGGTGATCAATTGTTCGTAGCAAGTTTCGCTCGTATCATTCTCATCCAGGTCCAATTCCATACCCGTACCTCCTCCTGCTGCTCGAAAAGTCAATTCCCGAAGTCTACCAATCTCACGCACCACATTAGGCGCATTGTGGTAATTGACCACGTAGACTATGTTATCGCCATTGTTGGTGTAGCGAAGGAAGCGCTCTGGGCTAAGTTCTGCCTTCAAAAGTTCACGATCCACCGCAGGAATAAGCGCTTTCACCTCAGGCATTCGTTTTTCCAAGTTCATACACTTTTGATTTCATGTGGTCTGCCCACTCTGGATCGGATTTGCTGCTGTCAAAATAGGTATAGGGTAACGGCTTTCCAAGTGTGATGTGAATTTTGCCTTTGCGCTGCTTGTACATTTCATCCACCAACCAGAACATTTCCAGGTTAACCTTCAAACCAATTTTTTTTCTAAAGTTGCTCAGATTGTAAAAAAACGAGGAATTTCTCCCAGAAATATGAGTAGGAATGACATCCAATTTGTATTGTTTGGCTTTTGCAATAAAGCTTTTTTTCCAAAGTAAATCTTTGATTCCCTCCTCCTGCTTTCGAGAAACCAGACCTGCGGGAAAAATCAACACCACATGGCCTTGAGAATAAACTTCCTCAATGCGTTGGTTGGCAGCAGTAGAATTTTTTCCAAACTTATTGACGGGTACAAAAAGAGGTTCGAAATTATTGAAAGTCATCAGCAGGTCATTCACCAAAATGCGCACATCTGGACGAATTTTGCCAATGGCCTGCACAAAGGCGATCCCATCCATACCACCCAGGGGATGGTTGGAGGCCAAAATTACTCCCCCAGTTTTTGGGATGTTTTCTGCCCCACTCACGGTGACATCCATCTCAAATTCCTGAATCAGGGCGTTGGCAAAATCCCAACCTTTTTTGGAAAGATGCTTATTCAGCACCGAATTGAGCCATTCTTCGTGCGTCACCCGCTTCACATAGCGAAGCAAAAACCCAGGCATCCACTTCAAGAGACTTGGATTTTTTAAAGCAATCGCTTTTTCAATATCTATAAATTTTTGAGACATGGCTCAATCAAAAAACAAGGGTTAATTTCTTCCTGCAAGCCCACAAAAGGGCTAACTATTCAAAAATAGAAAAAAATCTAGCATGCAAACCCCGAACAAGCCCTTGGTTTTCTAGTTTCCTGAAAACCAAGTACCTTGATTTGGAATTGAACTCCTAAAAAATGAACCTAGTTCTTACCGGAAGTACCTCCGGAATCGGATGGGAAACCCTCCTCGCCCTTCTCCCCAAGTTTGACAAGGTATTTCTACCTGTCAGAAACCTGGCCAAGGCCGAAAAGTTGATTCAGCACCTTCCCCACAAGGAAAAAATAGTGCTCATCTACCTAGACCTAAGCAACCTAGCCTCGGTCAAAGCTGGAGCAGCAGTCCTGCTGAGCCAGGTGGATGCGATACAGGTGCTCATCAACAATGCCGGTGGGATGTACCCTGCAGGGAAACGAACTGCTGAAGGAGTAGATCTCAGTTTCAGCAGCAACCATCTCGGACAGTTTCTTTTGTTCCAAGAACTGCTACCTGCCCTGATCAAAGGACAAGCCAAGGTTATCCAAGTGAGTTCCGAGGCCCACCGCATCGCAGGGCCTCCCGAACAGGATTTTTCACTTCGAAAATCTTCAAGCACTGTGAGTTCTTATGCAAAAGTTAAATTATATAACATTTTATTTACGAATGAGTTAATTACTTATTATGCAAGTGAAGGATTAAGTGCATATTCCCTACATCCAGGAGCTGTGCGAACAGCCTTTGGCTCGGAAGCCTCTCCTTGGGCCAAGGGGTTGATTGCCTTTACCAAACTCTTTTTTATCTCCCCAAAGGCCGGTGCAGCCACCACGATTTTTCTGGCTACCACACCAAAGGAAAATCTTAGAAATGGGGGCTACTACAAGAACAAAAAGTTAAGCAGCCCCTCCAGCCTTTCCAGAGATCCGAAATTGGCAAAGGTGCTCTGGGAGTTAAGCCTAGCGGAAATCCAACGGGTATTCTCAAACACAGGTACCGCCAAGAAGTAGAAGCCCACGAAAATCTGTAGTTTTGCAGCAATGAAAGACTTGATCCTATCCCTTTCCCCTGGACCTTGGAAAGAATACGAACTGATTGATACAGGAGGCTTCGAAAAATTGGAGCGCTTTGGAAAATTTATCTTGAGTCGTCCCGAACCCCAAGCCATCTGGGACAAATCCCTACCGGATGCCGAATGGAAAAAGTTGGCCCATGCCCACTTTGCCAAGGAGAAAAATAATCCTGAAAAAGGGCAATGGCAGCAACTGAAGCCCATGCCTGACCACTGGCAACTCCCCTACGAAAATGCAGAAGGGCTAAAAATGACCCTCAATCTCTCCCAGACCTCCTTCAAGCACATCGGTGTTTTCCCCGAGCAGGCGGTTAACTGGGATTATTTGTACCGAAAATTGAAGGCTTTTCCGACGCCCAAGCCAAAAGTACTCAACCTGTTTGGGTACACCGGAGCGGCTAGCGTAGCCGCAAGAGCCGCTGGTGCAGAAGTATCCCACCTGGACTCAGTGAAGCAAGTGGTGACTTGGACCAAGCACAACATGGAGTCTTCGGGCCTAGATGGCATCCGCTGGATTGTAGATGACGCGATGAAATTCATCAAACGCGAAGCTCGTCGGGGCAATGTCTACCAGGCCATCGTCTTGGATCCTCCCGCCTACGGCAGAGGTCCTGAAGGGGAAAAATGGATCCTGGAGGAGCAAATCAACGAAATGCTGAAAACCTGCGCAGCCATTCTAGATCCAAAAGATCACCTCCTACTACTCAACATGTATTCCCTGAGTTTTTCTTCCTTGATCGCAGCCAATTTGATCCAAACCAATTTTGGTAAAGTGGAAAATGCAGAGCAGGGGGAATTGTATTTGGAAGAAAGTCAAGGGAAGAAACTTCCCCTAGGTATTTTTTACCGGTTCTCAAGTTTTTGACCAAGATTCAAAATGATCTCCAATCGGCAGCTTTTCCTATCCAACTTGGCCCAAACGACGGATTTCCCCTTAGCGATCGAAATCGTGAAGGCCGAGGGTATCTACCTTTATGGACCCAATGGAGAGCGCTACCTGGACCTGATCTCTGGCATTGGCGTGAGTAATGTGGGCCATTGCCACCCCAAGGTGGTAGCCGCCATCCATGAACAGGTGGACCAATACCTCCACGTGATGGTCTACGGAGAATACATTCAATCCCCACAAACTCAGTTGGCCAAAGCCTTGGTGGATACCCTCCCTGCAGGGCTAGACAACGTTTATCTAGTCAATAGCGGTTCGGAAGCCATCGAAGGAGCCATGAAGTTGGCCAAGCGCTACACCAACCGTCGCAACCTCATCTCCTGCACCAATGCCTACCATGGCAGCACCCAGGGTGCGCTCAGCATCGGTGGAAACGAGGAATTTAAGCGGGGTTACCGACCCCTGCTGCCAGGTACTTCGCAGATTTTTTACGGGAGTTTCTCAGATTTAGCCAAGATCACCGAAGACACTGCCGCAGTAATCATTGAAACCCTCCAAGGTGAAGCGGGCATTCGTGTGGCATGTACCACCTATTTCCAAGCCCTACGCGCTCGATGCACTGAAGTAGGCGCCTTACTAATCCTGGATGAGATTCAGGCTGGATTCGGTCGAACAGGCACTTTCTGGGCTTTTGAACAGTTTGACATCGTCCCAGACATTGTCGTATGTGCCAAAGGAATGGGCGGAGGCATGCCCATTGGTGCATTCATCGCCAACAAGGAGTTGATGGGGGTATTCAAATCCAATCCCCTACTCGGACACATCACCACCTTTGGCGGTCATCCGGTATCCGCCGCAGCATCACTGGCTACCCTTCGCGTACTTCAAGAAGAGCAGTTGATGGAGCAGGTCGGAGAAAAGGCCAACCTATTCAAGTCCCTACTCATCCATCCCCAAATCAAGGCCATTCGCAACCAAGGACTGATGATGGCTCTAGAGTTTGAGTCCTTTGAGGTGCTCAAACCCATCATCGACCGGGCGATCCAACTGGGCGTAATCACGGATTGGTTCCTGTTCTGCGACGATAGCATGCGCATCGCTCCTCCACTGACGATCAGTTTGGACGAGATTCGTGAAGCCTGTGCACTTATCCTACAGGCCATCGATGGAGAATAAGCCAACCATCCAAAAAATTTAACCTCCACCTTTCCATTTTTTATCCTAATTTTCCCTAGTTCCTAGACGAATTTCAACTGATGAAAACAACACTTCGCATACTCGGCATCTTCCTATTTGTGGTTCTAGCAGCCCTTCTCGGTTTTATTTTTTGGAAAAGTCCCCAATACGACGGGGAAGTACAGGTCACTGGATTGACCGAGGAAGTGGACATCCACTTCGATGAATATGGCGTGCCCCATATCTATGCGCAAAATGAAACCGATGCTTACCGCGCTATGGGTTACATCCACGCGCAGGAACGCTTGTTTCAGTTGGAAATGATGCGCCGCGTCGGATCTGGTACCCTAGCGGAACTTCTGGGTCCAGATGTAGTGGAGATCGATCAATTTTTCCATACCCTTGGCATCCCCAAGCATGCCAAGGAAAGTAGCAAGGCTTTAGTGGCCCAAGGGAATAGCCCTTGGAAAAGTGCTGCCGAAGCCTACATCGCTGGGGTCAACCAGTTTATAGAGCAAGACAAACTTCCGGTAGAATACCTACTTCTAGGCAGCAAACCGCGTCCCTACACCTTGGATGACATGCACTCTGTCTTGGGTTACATGTCTTTTTCCTTTGCGATGAGTTTGAAGACGGATCCTTTGGTTACGCAAATTGCGCGCAAGTGGGGACCCGATTACCTTGCCTCTCTGGCCGTACAGACGCTTCCCAACCACCACGTCATCCCGGTCAATTACCCGGATTCCTTAATGGCCGGAGCCAGTGCAGTCACCTCCAAGCTTACCGCCCTATTGGATAAACTTCCTGCTCCAATGCTAGAAGGATCTAATGCCTGGGTAATCTCCGGTAGCCGCACCGAGTCAGGCAAGGTCCTTTTTGCAAACGATACGCACATTGGTTTTGCCTCTCCTTCGGTTTGGTTTGAAGCACATATTGAATACCCAGGCTACAGTTTTTACGGCAATCACCTCGCAGGCATTCCCTTTGGACTGGTAGGCCATTCCAGACACCACAGCGTGGGCTTGACCATGTTTGAAAATGACGATCAAGACTTTTTTGAGGAAAAACTCAATCCCGCAAATCCGAATGAAATTATTGTTGGCGACTCCATTTATCCCATCACCACACGTACGGAAGTGATTCAGGTCAAAGGTCAGCAACCGATAACCTTCCAAATCAAGGAAACGGTTCACGGTCCGGTAATCAACTCTGTGGTCAAGGAAATTCAAGCGATGACTTCGAATCCGGTATCCTCCTGGTGGGTATACCTACTCGAACCTACCCGTGCCTTAGAGGCCGTGTACCAAATCAACCATGCGAGCAGTATGCAAGATGTGGCTGATGCTGCAGCACTCATTCATGCCCCAGGACTCAACATTATGTACGGAGATAGTCTGGGCAACATTGCCTGGTGGGCAGCGGCCAAACTCCCTATTCGAGGAACTGCTGTGCATCCCACTATTTTCGCGGATGGCTCAGATCCCGCAGCACAACCCCAAGGATGGCACCCTTTCACGGAAAATCCACAGAGCATCAATCCTGAATCTGGATTCGTTGCCTCGGCCAACAATCAGCCTGACTCTACCAGATCAGGAATCTTCTTCCCAGGATACTACTACCCCGGCGAGCGCTGGAACCGAATTGCCAAGACGGTGACATCGAAAAAAGACTGGGATCAAGAATCCCTTGAAGACCTGCAACTGGAAACCATCAATGAAAAATCGGTTCAAAATGCAGACTTCTTACTCGAACAAGTTACCCAAGGAAACTTTGAAAAATACGAGGATATCCTAGGCGAACTAGCGGATTGGGAAGGAGACCATGACCTAGGTCATACCGCTCCTACCCTCTACTACAAGTGGCTCTACCACACCCTCCGCCTAGCCATGGAGGATGAAATCGGCAAAGAAGGATTTGAGAGTTACCTCCAAACCTTCATCATGATCGGCAGCACCTCCCATTTCTTTTCGCACGAGCAAAACAAGTGGTGGGACAAGAAAAATACCAGCGCCAAAGAATCACGCGCAGAGATCGTAACCGAAGCCTTGAAGGTGAGTTTGGAGGAACTAACCCAGCAGTTTGGTGAAGGCCAAGGAGACTGGGAGTGGGAAAAAGCCATCACGGTAGAACACCCCCACCCTCTCGGTGCCAAGAAGCCTTTGGACAAACTCTTCAATGTGCGTACCGAAGCGGTGGAAGCCAATGAGGAATCAGTCAACAAGTTGGCTTTCAAATTGAACGGTACCGGCATCTACAAAGTGACTTCAGGACCAGCCATGCGCATCCTATTGGACTTTGAAAACGTGGAAGAATCCGTTTCAGTTTTGCCTACGGGTAACTCTGGGAATCGCTTTAGCAAGCACTATTCCGACCAGAAAGAACTGTATGTGGAAGGCAAATACCGCCCTCAATTGATGAATAAGGAAGATATTCTAGATGAGGCGAAAGGAACGCTGAAGTTGGTACCGAGGAAATAGAAACAAGGTTTATAGAAGCAAGAAACAAGAGCCAAGAATTTAGACTATTTTCTAGAAGCAAGAAACTAGAGCCGAGAATTTAGACTTAGCATCCTTGTAGGTATAACTTCCTGCCATCCTAGAGCAGCATCCAAGCTTGTCTCTATTATCTTGCTTCTTGGCTCTTTTATCTAACCTCTTGTTTCTAATCTCTAAGCTCTCGCTTCTTGGCTCTTTTATCTAATCTCTTGCTTCTTGTCTCTAATCTCTTGCTTCTCAATATTTGATACTTATGCCTAAATCCTACCCCATCCAAAAATCCGAAGACGAGTGGCAGAACCAATTGGACCCCTTGTCCTACCAGGTCCTGCGCCAAAAAGGAACAGAAAGACCCTTCACCGGTGCTTACACGCTCAATAAGGAAACAGGCGTCTACTCCTGCAAGGGCTGTGGAAACCCCATTTTCCACTCGGATTTCAAGTACGACAGCGGCTGCGGTTGGCCGAGTTTCACCCAGCCCATTCGTCCAGAAGCGATTGAAGTCAAGATGGACTACAGCCACTTGATGATTCGAGAAGAAATCCTTTGCGCTTCCTGTGGAGGACACCTAGGTCACCGATTTCCCGATGGCCCCAGCGACCAAGGAGGCATTCGGTACTGCATCAATTCGGTGAGTATGGAGTTTGGGAAATAGAAGCAAGAAACAAGAGCCGAGAAATTAGACTCTTTTCTAGAAGCAAGAAACAAGAGCCGAGAAATTAGACTTAGCATCCTTGTAGTTGTAACTTCCTGCCATCCTAGAGCAGCATCCAATCTTGTCTCTATTATCTTGCTTCTTTGCTCTTTTTTCTAATCTCTTGCTTCTTGTCTCTTGTTTCTTGCCTCTTGTTTCTTTTCTATTGCATTTCCCCAATACCACCCTATATTTGCTCTCGAAATGAAATCAAACGCAGCAAATCTTATTTTTTCTCTGCCAGCACAGGTGCACCACCTGTTGCATCATTTCCATCATTCCTTTTGATAGGAAGATACATACACCCACCCCGGTGCCGCTGATGATAGGGATTCGGCCAGTCACCACCCCTTCATTCAATTAGT
>CANGYY010000043.1 GCA_947458585.1 Cyclobacteriaceae bacterium
AGTACACCCATTAATCAAAATTGGATCTTTTGTCTATGAATTTTTGAGCATTCATCCCTTTCAAGATGGAAACGGAAGATTAAGCCGATTAATTTCAACGCTGCTACTTCTAACTAAAGGATACAAGTGGATCGCATACGTGAGTTTTGAACACGAAATAGAAAATCGAAAAAACGAATATTACCAAGCGCTAAGAAGTTGCCAAGCACAACGACCAAATGAAGAGGTAACTGTCTGGATCTATTTCTTTTTGAATTGCTTGTTAACTATCCAAAAGCAACTGCTCACTAAATTGCTTCAAAGCGGTCTGGAAACGCAGCTTTCGCCCAAGGAGAAATTGATTTACTCGATCATTCAAAATCGCCCCAACATTCAATCGGGTGAAATTTCTGAGAAACTGGCGATCCCCTTACCTACCATAAAACGCTTGCTTTCGGCGCTAACTGCCAAAGGATTAATTGAAAAACAAGGCATTGGACGCAATGTGAGTTACGCTGTAAAGTGATTGATTTAAAAGAATTATGCCCAAACAACTCTCAAAATAACCAGCAACTAACATGGCATAAGCGCAATTCGAAAGAGAAGGAGAAGGAGCTAGTACCAGAGTCTCCAGTGATCCTGCTCAAAAAAATTACTCGACTTTCTGAAAAGGCCAGGCTTACCAAAAGAGGGATTTTGCATATTCTTTGCGCTTTGTTAAAGTTAAAATTCTATTTTTAACCTGTCGCAAAAAACTAAGCCCTTTTCCTACTTACCACCCAGTATACCCATGAAAAAAATCCTCCTCCCCCTACTCTTGATCGCTACTACTGCGGTAGGTCAGTCCAAACTTCGTCCCAGCATTGACCAGAAATCCCAGGGCGTAGAAGCCAAAGTCATTGAATGGAGACGGGATTTTCACCAACACCCCGAACTGGGAAATCAGGAGGTACGCACCGCCAAGATCGTCGCCGATCACCTCCGCTCCCTAGGCATGGAAGTCACTGAAAATGTAGCAGTAACTGGCGTAGTTGGTGTCCTTCGTGGCAGCAAGCCAGGACCGATGGTCGCACTTCGTGCCGATATGGACGCCCTCCCTGTAACGGAGCGGGTAGACATTCCTTTCAAGTCCACCGTGACCGCTACCTACAATGGACAGCAAACAGGCGTGATGCATGCCTGTGGCCACGATTCCCACACCGCCATCTTGATGGGGGTAGCCGAGGTATTGGCAGCACATAAGAATCAATTGGAAGGTTCGGTCAAGTTTATCTTCCAACCTGCAGAAGAAGGGGTCACTGAAGTACCCATGGCAGGCGCCGAATTGATGGTGAAGGAAGGAGTCATGAAAGACGTGGATGCCATTTTTGGCTTACATATCTGGGCACAGGTAGAAGCCGGCAAAATCGGCTACCGTCCAGGCCCAACCATGGCCGCAGTGGATATTCTTGGAATTAACGTGCTCGGCACCCAGGCCCACGGTGCTTCCCCTTGGTCTGGTGTAGATCCCATCGTCACTTCCGCACAGATCATCACTGGCCTGCAAACGATCCTCTCCCGCAGCGTCAATGTCACCCAAAACCCAGCCGTAGTCACCGTAGGTGCCATCCACGGAGGTATTCGCCATAATATCATCCCTGAAAAAGTAGAACTCATCGGTACCATCCGCACCTTTGGAGACGAGCAACAAGCACTCGTACACCGCAGAATCAATGAAATCGCCACCAACATCGCCGAAAGTGCTGGCGCCAAGGCCGAAGTCAATATTCTCAAGCTTTACCCCGCCACAGTCAATGACGAGGCCTTAACTGCCAAAATGCTTCCTTCGCTCCATGCTGCCGCAGGAAAAGAAAATTTGATCTTGATGGACCCAATGACGGGCTCAGAAGACTTCAGCTTTTTCCAAAGAGAAAAACCAGGGGTATTTGTATTCTTGGGTGGCATGAAGCCAGGTGCTGATCCTCTTAAAACCCCTTCCCACCACACGCCTGACTTCTATCTGGACGAAAGTGGATTCGTACTCGGCGTCCGCGCCTTGAGTTACCTAGTCGTGGATTACATGGGCATGAAGAAATAATCAAAAAAGCCTATTTACTTCCTAAGAAATTTAGGATCAAGTATCAAGATTGGGGTAGGCACATGAATTTTGCTTGTGTAGGGTCTTTGTACATTGTACTTTGTACTTGGTACCTTATCGCCTTTCGACCGTTTTCAGGTGTGAACATTCCCTAATCCTTAAACCACCAAGCGGGGTATTCCTCGGTGCTGTTGGGGAATGCCGAACAGCTCAAGCAGGTAGGCAAGTATTGGTCATAGCGCTTGCCCGGAATGTATTCGCAAACTTTTTCGAGGAAATAGGGCACATCCCCTCGGGTGGTGAAAATTCGGGTTTCTTTTGACTTGGCGATTTCCAAAAACCCTAAAACCACTTCCTTGGGGTCATTGAGATTGCTCACATTGCCTCGAATCGCTGCTGGAGGGGAATCGAATACCGATCCGGAATTGTTGACCACCTCCCGCACATTCTGCCAGTAAGTATAGGCCTCCTTGGTGATGCTGAGTTGATTGACCATAAAATAGTGTCGACTTAAGAAGGACTGGTCCACCAAACGCTGCGCAATCACCTGCGTAGACTTTCCTCCGGGACGGTTAAGCACCTTTCCATTCACCAGCGTAATCCGTTCTGGATCTGGATAGGCAAACACGATGCAGTTGGGCGGAGGTTTATTGAATGGATTGGGAAAAAAGGTCAAATCCCAAAAATAAGCTTCCTCCACAGACCAGCGCAGGTAGTATTCACCTGTTACCTGGGGCAAAGTAAGTTCGGTTTTTAAAATCAACTGGGCTGCGTCTGGATTATCGGCAATACGTGCGCGCTCGAAGGAAAAAGACAAGTTGTCTTCCCCTGAAATGGAGGGCATCACTTGTGGTGCTGAGCGGTAAGTCTTCCCTCCAGCTTTAATTTCAACAAAGTAAGAAATCCCTGCTTCCAAGGGCTCCTCCAACTCGTACTCATAAATTCCTGGCCGTACCTCTTGAAAACTCGATCCTAAAAGTGGCTGTCCCGCTCTCCACAAAGTGATTTGGGCATTTTGGACAGGCCTAGGCGCATCATTCTGAGTCAAGTAGCCATTGACCAAAAGCGGAGGACGATTTGCCGCAGTGGTCGTGGACAAATAAATACGTTTGGTCCCTTTTCCATCCGTGATCAAGCCGGACACAATCAGGCGTTCCGTATCCGCCTTTTCCAAAGGAAAGCTAATCTGATCCACACAGGAACAGATTCCCAGCAGTAGGAGAAATAGACTCCAAATTCGCAACTTAGTCATCGGCACCTCCAAACTGAATGCTATAGGATATGGACGGAAAAATTGCCCCTAAAATGGCGAGGCGGTAAGGACGCAATTGTTGGGAATCTCCATCTTTTCTCCAAAATACAGAGTAGGCATTTTTACGTCCAAATAGATTGTAAATTCCAAAATTCAAGCTGTCCCCCTTTTTTGAAAACACCTTCTCTACCGTGTAGGAAAAATCTACCCGGAAGTAATCCGGAATGCGGTAAGCATTTCTTAGAGAGTAATCTGGGACCACCAAGCCCCCATTGAGGTAGTAGGAAGCCGTGACCGCAGACACAGGACGACCAGTGGAGTAATTCATGGTCAGGTTGAGGAGCCCCCGTGGATACATCTTTCGACTCAAAATCAGATTGACTTCATGGGGTTTGTCGTAGTTGGCCGGAGTCCAGGCATTTCCATTGATTTGCTCTTCAGCAAAGGGGCTCGACGATTGAAACAAAGATCTGGAATAGGTATAGGCAATCCATCCCGTCAAGAGTCCTACATTTTTCTTCACCATAAATTCCATTCCATAGGCTTTCCCCTTGCCAAACACGAGTGCTGTTTCGATTTGGGGATTGAGAAAAAGGTTGGCAAAATCCCGGTATTCCACTTGATTTTCCCCAAGACGGTAAAAGGCATCCACGGTATACTCCCATTTGTTCCCCTCCGAATTGGTAAATACGCCAAGCGAAAAATTATCCGCTCGCTGTGGTGGAATGTGCACGGTACTTAATTGCCAGAGGTCGATGGGCGTAGGTCCAAAGGTTGCTGATACGGACTGTATGTATTGGTAGAGTCGCGCATAACTTAACTTGAGGGAGGTACGTGCCGACAGGTTTTGCCGTAATGCCAGTCGTGGTTCCCAGCCTCCATAACTTTGGATGGCCCCTTGACCAAACTCGGCCGTTCCCTGGATTTCATCTCCAATTTTTGGAGCATTGGGGCGGTATTGAAATACGGTATCCGGTCCCAATTGGCTGTACCGGGAATAGCGAAGTCCTCCAATTAAACTCGTCGACTCACTTAATTCATAGTCCATACTCAAAAACGCAGCTCCCTCAATTCCTTTTTCCTTTCCCACCCGCTCAGCTTGGATAGCAGAAAATTCTCCATAAGGCACCCGTTGCTCGGGCTTTCCTTGGTAATAAATGGCTTCCACACCCGCAGTAAAGGAACGTTTTTCATCTGCCCAGGTGGCATAGGCCTTGGCTTGCTGGTAGCGCATGCCGTTGGATACTTGCGCTGCCTCCACCCCTGAAGGATCCAGGAAGTTATTGTCAAAATTGCCTCCAGCTACAAGTGCTCTCACCGCTATTTTTTCACTTAGCAGTCCCTTGTACCGAAGGGTTCCCACAGCATTGGTCCAGTCGTAGCCAAATTGATCGGAAAACTGGAAGCTATCTCCAGTCACTAGCGTACTCAGGTCCAAACTGTGTCCTTGGGCAATCTTCCACTGCATCCCCAGGTAGCCATCGTAAAAATTGAGTTGACTGGCTTGAATGTCTAAACTCCGAGCTTGACTAAGCAGCCAGTTCACATTGGATTTTCGAGCACCTAAGACTACGCTGACCTTTTCTTTTACGAGAGGCCCTTCCAGAAGAAGCTTTCCATTGGAGGTGCCAATTCCGGCCTGCCCCTGCCAAGCTTCCATGGACCCAGCCCGCATGGTAATGTCTAGCGCGGCTCCTGCCCGACCACCATAAGTAGCAGGGAGGTTGCCTTTGTAAAGTGTAAAATTTTCGGTCACATCGGTATTGAATCCCGACAAGAAGCCCAGTGCATGGTTGGAACTCAGCACCACGGCTTCGTTCATTAAGATCAAGTTCTGGTCTGTTTTGGCTCCCCGAACATTGATTCCAGAGGTACCTTCCCCCACTGAAGACACGCCAGGCATCATTTGCAAGCCTTTGAAGATATCGGCCTCCCCCATAAAGGCAGGAATCGCCTTCAATTCCTTGGCGCTGAGTTTAGCTACCCCTGAAATAGGATTCCGCACATTGCGGTCCGGGTCATCGGATAGGACGACTACCCCGTCCAACTCAAAACTTTTGAGGGCCATGTCTAAGTTGATCACGCCATTTTCGTACAAATGCACTTCAGTAATCCGTGGTGCGTGAGAAATGTGCCTGAAAACCACCCGATGTATGCCTGGAGGAAGAGCTATTAAGTAATACCCAAACTTGTCTGTAACCACTCCAGAAAAAGTTCCGTTTACATGGACACCTGCTCCTGCCAAGGCATCCCCGCCTTCTTGGGAGCTGATCTTACCGGTTAATACATAGGTAGCAGGGTGTACATGCTCCGCTTTCCCAAAATAAAAAGTCAACGAATCCGATTGAGCGAAAGAAGGGAGAGCTACAAAAAAATTGATTCCAAAAAAAAGGGAAACTAGAAGTCTGAGCCCCTTTTTTTTAAAAGAATTCCAATAATTTCGTAAAAAAAGAAGGGTCATTTCTGAGGTTTAATACAAAAGTCAATGCCATGAAACAGAAAGCAATCTATTTTCTTCTTCTCTTTTCTTTGCTCGGTGGATGCAAGGAAGAAGAAAAACCCGAACAAGAAGCCTTCATTTTTGGACAGTGGAACTTTCGCTGTACCGGCAACTGCATTCAAATATACAAATACGTGGGTGGAAAGCTGTATGTAGACAACATGAATAGTTTTCGGGAAGCTCCTGTGATCACCTACTCCAAAACACCCAAAGAGGAGAAGTTTGCGCTAATCGCCAAGGAACTGGAACAAGCCTTCCCGAAAGACTACCTCCTCCCACGCGGACTATCTTTGATCGCTTGTCCGCTTTGTGTGGAAGAGGGAGGCTATTACTTAGCTTTCGAGCGGGAAACCGAAATCATCTGGTGGCAGGTAGGAAAAACGCCAGAATTGTGGCCTGAAGAGATCCGGCCATTTATGCAGAAGCTGGTGCAAACCATTCCACAACTCCCGGAAGAGTAGGATCAGCTTGAAGACCCAAACTAGGCCTCCTATCCAGAGGCCTTATTTTTTTGTCTCAAGTCTAGCAACGAGTTCCTCAAAAAGGACACTCATAAGCGGCTCAGCTAGGCCAGCAGCAGCGATCACATCCTGTAGGGACACCTGATGAATTTTTCCAGGAACCCCCAGGTCCGTGATAGCCGACAAGCCAAACACTTCCATCCCAGCGTGACAGGCCACCAATACCTCAGGCACAGTACTCATGCCTACGGCATCCCCTCCAATGGTGCGCAGGTAGCTGTATTCTGCAGGAGTCTCCAAGTTTGGGCCCTCCACACCACAATACACCCCCGTATGCAATTTGATGCCTTTTTCCTGTGCAATCTCTAAGGCGAGTTCAACCAATCGTGGGGAATAGGGCACGCTCATGTCAGGAAATCTAGGCCCCCAGGTCTCGTAATTTTTTCCACGCAAAGGGTTTTCTGGAAAAAGGTTAATGTGGTCCGCAATCACCATCACTTCCCCCACCGCTTGTGCTGGGTTCAATCCTCCCGAAGCATTGGATACCAGGAGTGTCTGTACTCCCAAGCCTCGCATCACCCGAATGGGAAAGGTGACCTCTTTCATGGAATAGCCTTCGTAATAGTGGAAGCGCCCTTTCATGGCCAGCACTTTTTTTCCTGCTAGTCGACCAAAAAGCAAGGTGCCAGTATGGCTTTCTACCGTAGAAATAGGGAAATGAGGGATCTCCTGGTAGGGAATTTCTAGGTCCACTTGGATCTGGGAAGCCAAATTTCCAAGCCCTGTACCTAAGATAATTCCAATTGCTACGGAGTCCGAATGAATTCCTTGGATATAGGCCGTAGCCTGTTCCACTTGTTGCTTGTAGTCCATTTTAAATTAGGGGTTGCTTGTTCAAAGATAGGATTTTGAAAAATTGTTCGAACTTTTCTGGGTACTTCCGTGTATAAAGGTGATAAAATTCACCCCATGATTAAGATTATTGTTAGCACCAACCGTAAAAATGCAGTTTCCAGTACCATCGCGAAGCTTTACCAGGAGATTTTAGCCGAAAAAGGAGCTGCTTCTGAAATTCTTTATTTGGCTGACTTGCCTGCTGATTTTACGGCAACTGCTTTGTACGAAAACAATGGGAAAAATCCGGAATTCAATGCCTTTCATGACCGCGTCAAGGAAGGAAAAAAGTATGTGTTTATCGTCCCGGAATACAACGGATCCTTTCCAGGTATCCTCAAAACATTCATCGATGGGATGACCTATCCCAATTCATTCCAAAACAAAAAATGTGCTTTAATTGGCTTGTCCTCAGGAATTGGCGGGGGTGGCATCGCTATGAGCCACCTCACCGACATCTTCCATTACCTGGGTATGCATGTTCTTGCTCTCAAGCCCAAACTGGCTAAGATAGAGCAAAATATGTCAGATAACCTGCTCACCAACAGGCTGTATGTAGAACTACTACATACCCAGGCAGACATGCTGCTCGACTTCTAGGACTTAGTCCACGTTGTCGTGCAGGAATCTATTGTTCCCTAAAATCTCGTTCTCCTCATTGAGGTTGAATCTGCTAAGGGAAGATTCTGAGCTATGCTGAGGCTCATTCAAAATCACATTTTTGCGTTGGTAAGCTGGCACCACCATCTTCTCAGTCAAATCATCTGAAGCAGTAGTTAGGGCACGGCCGCCTTTCAATTTTTCGAATCGCTCGTGGGCACGCTGAATCGCCTTCATCTTCATCTGCTCGTAGTAGTCTGTGGCAAACACTGGAGCAGTAGGCTGTTGCGGTTCCACAGGTGCAGCAGCAGCTACAGGAGCTTCCTGCTCTTGGTACAGGTTAAGCACTACTTTTTCCTCTACTTGTGGTTCTTCCATCACTGGGGCTTCCGCTACGGGCTGGATGTCAAAGGAGAATACTTCTTCCTTTTCTTCCTCGGCTACCTCAGGAGTAGCCACCACTACTGGGGCTTTGGGAAAGGTAAAGGTAAAAGTGCTTCCTTCAGCGATAGGCTCTTCAATTACTTGTGCTGACTTGCCAGAATCCAAATCGATCACTGTTTTAACTTGCTCGGGTTCAGGTACGGGAGTTGGAGCAGGTGCAGCAGCAGCTACTGGAGATGAAAATGCAGATACAAGAGCTGAAGTAGATGTGGTTCTTGGCGCATTGGCAAGTCTATCCATTTCGAAACCGGTAGCAATGACGGTCACACGGATAGCTCTACCCAATTCAGGATCAATACCCTGACCAAAGATCACCTCTGCATTGTCTCCTGCTTTTTCTTGGATGTATTCGGTAATGTCGCTTAGCTCGTCCATAGAGAGTTCCTCTTCTTCTCCAGACATGATGGAAAGCAAGATTTTCTGAGCGCCTTTGATGTCTACATTGTTGAGCAATGGAGAAGAAATCGCAGATCCAGCCGCACGGATGGCTCGACCCTCTCCCTCTTCGGTAGCAGAACCCATCACTGCAGCACCTGCATCTTTCATCACAGTCTTTACGTCTTCAAAGTCGACGTTTACATCTTGGTGGATGGTGATGATTTCAGCGATGGAACGCGCAGCTGTACTCAAGATGTCATCTGCTTTGCTGAAGGCAGTTCGGATGGCGAGGTTACCATAGATCTCACGCAACTTGTCGTTGAGGATGACCAATACGGTATCGCAGTTTTCACGAAGGGATTCTATCCCAGCCTGAGCAACTGCCATTTTCTTCTTTCCTTCAAACATGAAGGGAGCGGTCACGATCCCCACAGTAAGGATGTTCAATTCTTTGGCAATTTTAGCCACGATTGGAGCGGCACCAGTGCCTGTACCTCCGCCCATACCTGCAGTGATAAACACCATTTTGGTATTGTCGGCGAGGAGTTCCCGAATCTCCTCTTCGGATTCCAAGGCTGCGCATCTACCTTGCTCAGGATTTGCACCTGCACCTAGTCCTTCAGTCAAGTTGGCACCCAATTGAAGTCTCAACGGAACAGGGCTAGATTTCAAAGCCTGGGCATCGGTATTGACCACGACGAATTCTACGTCCTTAATTCCAAGACCATACATGTGGTTGACGGCATTGCTACCACCGCCACCTACACCAATGACTTTGATGATGGACTTTTGATTTTTGGGGAGATCAAATCTGTAATCTTTCATGTTATCTGACATAATTATAATTGGTGAATTTGTTTAATGCTGGGGTACTCTTTGGGTGATTTTTTAGGTTTGATTTTAATTTTTAGTAATCGGCATCATCACCGATGTCGTCCGAGATAATTCCCTTCAGTTTTTCGCCAATACTCTTGAAAAAATCCTTAGAGATGTGGTCTCTTTTTACCACTTGCTTTGGCTTGACACCTGAGTTGGCTCGGCGATTTTGGTACATTTCTTCTCGAATATCTAGGGACTTGAATCCTGCGAGAACCAATCCCACAGTCGTGGCATACATCGGGCTCTTGACTTCTTCTAGAACTGATTTTCCCAAATGTTCATTTGGGAAACCTATTCGTGTATCCAAGCCCGTCATGTATTCAAACAACTGGGAGATAAACTGCATTTGAGACCCTCCTCCAGTGAGGACAATTCCTCCTGCTAGCTTCTTGTAATAGCCGCTCTGCATGATTTCGTTTTGGACGATCTCAATGATCTCTTCCATTCGTGCTTGGATGATGGAGGCGAGATTACGAATGGAAATTTCCTTTGGAGCTCGGTTTTTCAAGCCTGGAATCGATACGATTTCATTGGGATTGGCTTCCGCTGCGATGGCCTTTCCAAAGCGAGTTTTTAACAACTCGGCTTGGTTCTGCATGAGCATACAGCCCTCCTTGATGTCGGCCGTAATGATATTTCCTCCCAAAGGAATCACAGCGGTATGACGGATGATATTTTCGTAGAAAATCGCAATATCTGTCGTACCTCCTCCGATATCGATCAAGCAAACCCCTGCTTCTTTTTCCTCTTCGCTGAGGACCGACAGGGAGCTAGCCAAGGGCTCGAGAATCAACTGCTTGGAAGTTAGATCGGCACGCTTGACACACTTGTTGATATTATTGATAGCAGAAGTCTGGGCTGTGATCACGTGAAAATCCGCTTCCAAACGAGTGCCCGACATGCCTACTGGATCTTTGATTCCACCTTCGTAATCGACGGTATAATCCTGGGGCATTACGTGGATGATGCTATTGCCAGGAGGAACCACGATGTTGTGCATGTCAGCGGTAAGTCGCTGTACATCCTCTACGGTGATTTCATCTTCAGTAGGCTGACGCATGATGCTTCCATGCATGATTTTGCTTTGAATGTGCTGACCAGCAATTCCAACAATCACTTCCGCGATGTTGACCTCAGCCATGTTGGCACATTCTTCTACAGCCTTCTCGATGGCATGCACAGTCTTATCAATGTTGGTCACGATTCCTCGCTCCACTCCATCCGATACCGACTTGCCCATCCCTAGGACTTCTAGTTTTCCAAATTCATTTTTGCGGCCAATGATGGCGCAGATTTTGGTCGTCCCGATGTCCAGACCTACAATTAGTTTGTCGTTTTCCATATCCAAGCTTTATTCACAAACGATTTGATTTTTATACTTTACGCTGATCCGCTTGTAAGCATCCCAGCCCTTTCTAGGCAATATTTCTTTATAGAGTACCGCAATGCGGTTGAACTTGCTTTCAAAGTCTTTGGCATCCCCAAATTCAATGACTTGCTTCCCTACCTGCTGGTGAATGCGGATGTCATTTCTTCCATTGATCTCCAGCTCAGTCACCTGTGCACTCCAGAATTTGTCATTCGCAATAAAATGAATCAAAGGCATCAACTCGGGCAGTACATCCAACCTACCCTGATCCATCAAGGAACCGATATAGGGTCCCTGTAAAATCAACACCCGACTGGTATAGGTAGGTGAAGTAGCAATGAGTAATCCCTCCTTGGTGATGTAGCCATCTGCACTTTCCGGCCGAGCAATTCGCGCAATCGGTTCATGTTGAGTCAGATTTAACTTCACGATTCCTTGTTGGTCTATGGATGCCTCTACCGTACGAATAAATGGATGGCCTAATAGGCGATCTTCTATGGCATTTAAAGGCACCTCCTGCATCGGAAGCCCTTTTTTCAACTCTGGAAAAGAGGAAGAAAGAATGGTTAAAATCTCCTTTTCTTCCACGAAATAGACCCCGCTCACCGCTTCCAAGTTGACCTCTACCTGGTTGAAGGTTTTGGTTAGGTTTTGCTTTTCCACAAATCCAATGTACCCACCCGCAGTTAGGCAAAGCATCACAATTCCGAGTACCTTTTTCACCTTAGCCTTATTCATGCGTTCGAGGGGTTAGGTCTAGAATTGGTCCATGCTGCAATACCCGGTACTAGTCGGTCGATATCTCCTGCACCCAGGGTAACTAGCACCTCAGGAGAAGAAGAAGCCAAGAAATCCATCACCTCGGTCTTCTGAATGCATACCTTCTTGCTGGCCTGTATGTCCTCCAAAAGCATTTCAGAAACTACTCCTGGTATTGGAAGCTCACGCGCTGGGTAGATCGGCAATAGGATCACCTCGTCCGCAAGCGAAAGGCTCTCAGAAAATCCAGGAGCAAAATCACGGGTGCGTGTGAATAGATGCGGTTGGAAAATCACCGTCATCCGTTGGGATGGATACATGGCGCGTACCGAACTCAAGCAAGCCTTGATTTCTTCGGGATGGTGTGCGTAATCATCGATGTAGATTTTGCCCGCTTGCGCGGAATGAATTTCAAAACGGCGCTTCACTCCACGGAAAGTCTTGATTCCTTCACGGATTTGGGCTTCATCTACCCCATGATCGAGTGCAATGGCGATGGCCGCAAGTGCATTTTCCACGTTGTGGAAACCAGGAATAGCTAATTCAAGGCCCTTGATCTGGTTTTTGCTGCCGATGTAATCGAAAACAAAGGAATTGGGCTTCGCTATTATGTTTTCAGCATGAATGCCATCTGATCGAAGGCCATATTCCCGAAGGCTGGAAGGGGCAATACCCTGATCTCCCAAGCGGTAATGTGCATGACTTTGCAGGTACACTTTCCCTTTTTTGTCTACCAAAGACAAAAACTGTCGGAAGCCATCCAAGATGGATTGCTCATCTCCATAAATATCCAAATGGTCTGGATCTGCACTGGTCAATACAGCCTCATTCGGGTGCAGATGCAGGAAGGAACGGTCAAATTCATCTGCTTCCACCACAACAAGTGCCTCTTTGGACTTACCAGAAAGGATCAAGTTGCTGTTGTAGTTCTGTGTAATTCCCCCCAAGAAGGCAGTTACTGCCTTTCCTGCTGACTTCAATAAGTGTGCTACCAGCGAAGAGGTACTGGTCTTGCCATGGGTACCCGCTACCGCAATGGTGTACTGGTCCTTGGTAATCATGCCCAATACCTCCGCTCTTTTCTTGAGAAGATATCCTTGCTGGAAAAAATGAAGCAGTACAGAGTCCTTCGGAATCGCTGGCGTCCAGACCACCAATACCTCATCTGAACGCTCCCGGAATTGGGTAGGAATTGCTTCGATCTGATCTGCAAAAATGACTTGCATCCCTTCTTCCACCAATGCATCGGTCAAGGGTGAAGGGGTCTTGTCGTAACCCGCCACGGCATAGCCTTCCTGCTGAAACCAGCGCGCCAAGGCACTCATGCCTATGCCGCCGATTCCAAGGAAAAATACGCTATGTACCCCTTTTGCGATCATTTTAGAAGCAGTTCAAGTTCATGTACTAAGCCATTTGCCGCTTCCGGCATGGCCAATTTTTTGATGGCTGTTGCTAGCGCCTGAGCTTTATCCTCCTGCTGCAGCAACTCGTCGATGTATTCTTTAAAGTTCGCCACTGCCTCAGCATCCGCAAGGAGCACTGCTGCACCCTGCTTCACGCAAGCATTCGCATTTTTGGTTTGATGGTCCTCTGCCACATTTGGCGATGGGATAAAGATCACCGGCTTCCCTACCAAGCAGAGCTCGGATACGGATAGCGCTCCTGCGCGAGAGACAATCACATCTGCTGCGGCATAGGCCAGATCCATCTCACGGATAAATTCCCGCAAATGGATGTGTGTCAATTCCGCTTTTTCCAAGGCCACTTCCATATCCTTGAAATAAAATTTTCCGCTTTGCCACAAGACTTGGTAGCCTTCTTTTTCCAAATCCTCCATGTGTTTGAGCATGGCTAGATTGAGGGTTCGAGCACCCAAGGATCCTCCCAAAACCAAAATCGTTTTGCGAGTGGGATCCAATTCAAATACTTGAATTCCTTGTTCCCTTTTTCCAGCTAGGTCAAGCAAATCCTTTCGAACAGGATTGCCAGTAAGTTTTAGCTTCTCTTTGGGGAAAAAGCGCTCCATCTCTGGATAGGCTACACATATCTTAGCCGCCTTCTTTGCCAACAATTTGTTGGTTAATCCAGCGTAGGAATTTTGCTCCTGAAGTAGCGTAGGAATGCCTTTGTTCTGAGCCGCATAGAGCACTGGCCCACTGGCATATCCTCCGACACCAACGACTAGATGGGGTTTGAACTCTTTGACGATACGAGATGCCATTCGAAGGCTTCTCCATAGTTTGATCGGGAAGCTTAAGTTCGCAAGGGTCAACTTTCGTTGAAGACCTGCTACCGGTAGACCTTTGATGGAATACCCAGCTTCAGGCACCTTCTGCATCTCCATTTTCCCCTGAGCACCTACAAATAGAATCTCCGAGTCTGGATGTTTTTCCATCCAGGCATTTGCAATGGCTAGGGCTGGATAGATGTGTCCACCAGTGCCTCCACCGCTAATGAGAATTCGATATGTAGCTCCTGTTTTGATAGGGTTCAGGTTATGCTGTTCGTAATTGATTTCCTTTTTTACTGGTTTCGCCCACGGCACTTGCCTCTTCCTGGTGGTCACCTCGGCTGACGCTCAGGATAATTCCCAAGGCGGTCCCGGTAAATATCAAGGAGGTTCCTCCCATGCTCAGCAAGGGAAGTGGCAGTCCTGTAATGGGACCTAGTCCCACGGCCACGGCCATATTGACCAAGGCTTGTATGACTAGGGCAAAGCTTAATCCCGCGGATAGTAATCCTCCGAAGGCTTTGTTGGAATTGGCAACAATGCGCATCCCTCGGTAGAGCAGCGCGAGGTACAAGAAGAGTACAGAAACTCCTCCTACCATGCCGTATTCCTCCAAGATGATCGCATAAATAAAATCTGAATAGGGGTGTGGCAGGGTGTTTCGCTGCTCACTATTTCCCGGTCCTTTTCCGGTAATGCCTCCTGTCGCAATCGCGATGTAAGACTGCTCGGCTTGAAAAGGAACCTTGCTGTCATCGTCTTTGGAATCCAAAAAGGTTTCAATTCTCGCTATAAACGTCTCTTTTCGTTGGCCTGTCATCATGGCAATAGAAAGTCCTAAAATGCCTACCATCACAACCAAAGCAAGATGCTGTATAGGAACCCGGCCGATGAACATGATCAACAAGCAAGTGATCAAGAGTAAGATGGCTGTAGACATGTTGGCCATGCCAATCAAGGCACTGATTACCCCAATGGAAATGATGATTGGAAGCAAGGTTCCTGTCAGATCTTTGATGTTGCTCTGCCGCTTGGCCAACATCGCTGCCAATGCTGCAATCAAGGAAAGTTTCGCCAAATCTGAAGGCTGGAAGGCCTGGTTGATTACAGGAATGACTAACCAGCGATTGGCCTCGTTGATGTTGGAACCAAACAAATAGGTAACCACCAGCAAGGGGATGGAGAGAAACATAAATAGCCGTGCATAAAGCGCATACTTGCGGTATGGGATCTTGTGTGCCAGCCACATCACCACTAGGGATGCGAATACGAGTTTGGAATGCTTAAATAGGTACTGCTCGGTATTTACCACTTCGTCCTTGTACACCAAGGTGCCTGTGGCGGAATACACCACCAGAATGCTAAACATAGATAGCAAAATCACGATGGCCCAAATGATTGGGTCACCTTTGAATTGCTCATCTATCCATGCTTTAATCTGGTTCATGCGCTTTGTTTTTGAGTTAATGCCAGCACTGCTGCCTTAAATTGATCTCCTCGATCCTCGTAATTTTTAAATAAGTCAAAGCTTGCACAGGCAGGAGATAGAAGGACTACCTCTTTGTCGGCCGCTAATTCCTGAGCCCAAAACACTGCCTCTAGCAAGTCTTGTGTTTCCAAGATTTGCCCAATGTGCGGGACAAATGCAGTTTTTAATTTCGCATTGTCCTTGCCCAAGCAGATCAAAGCCTTCACTCGACCCTTCTCCACCAAAGGAGTCAACACCGAATAATCATTGCCCTTGTCTACCCCTCCTGCAATCCACACCAGGGGTTCTTTGTAGCTGCCTAGTGCATAAAATGTGGCTTCTACATTGGTTCCTTTGCTGTCGTTTACATAGCGAACTCCATCCAAAACCCGAACGAGCTCCATGCGATGGGCAGCATTTTTGAAGGTTTGGTAGCCGCTGAGCAACTGCTGCTCTGACAATCCAGCTAAAAGAGCAGCGACTCCAGCACCCAAGGCATTCAGCAAGTTGTGCTTTCCTTGAATCGTCAAGGCAGCAACAGGAATGGTTACCTGAGCACCTGCTACTTGGAATACCAACCCATCTCCGTCGATAAACCCACCTTGGCTAGGAATTCCTTCCAAGGAAATCCCATACCTCGAAGCCTGAATAGGCGCACGGTCAAGCCCAGTCTTGGAAAAAGGATCTTCCAAGTTGAGAATGGCCACATCCGTCTGGTTCATGTTTTTGAACAAGGCCATCTTGGAATCGATGTAGCGGTCCATTTGGTAACCATAACGATCCAGGTGATCTGGAGTAATGTTGGTCAGCAGGGCGATGTGCGGTTTCAAACTCACTAAGCCATCAATCTGGAAACTGGAAATCTCAATCACCCACCAGGCATGATCTCCCTCGAGTAATTGTCCGGCCCAGCTTTTTCCTACATTTCCAGCAAGTCCTACATCCCAACCCGCTTCTTTCAGAAGGTGGTAAGTCAATAAAGTAGTAGTCGTTTTTCCATTGGTGCCGGTAATCGCAATTACCTTTCCTTTGCTGTAACGACTGGCAAATTCCAGTTCATCCACTACGGAAATCCCTTGATTGATCGCCTGCTGCACGATTGAAACAGTAGGAGCTATCCCTGGGCTTTTGATGATCAAGTCGGCAGCCAAGATGCGAGCCTCGTCGTGTTTGCCTTCCTCAAATTCAATTCCAGCAGTCTGAAGCTGCGCTTTACGTGCCTCCCCAATGCTGCCACCATCCGAAACAAAAACAGCATAGCCCTCCCGCTTGGCGAGCAACGCTGCTCCCAATCCACTTTCTCCGGCTCCGAGGACGACTAGGCGATTCATGGTCTTACCTTAGTTTGAGGGTGGCTAATGTGACTACTGCAAGTAGAATCCCTACAATCCAAAAACGGGTAACGATCTTGGATTCGTGAATTCCTTTTTTCTGGTAATGGTGGTGGAGTGGGGACATCAGAAAGACTCGGCGCCCTTCTCCATATTTCCGCTTCGTGTATTTGAAGTAGGCCACCTGAATCATGACGCTCAAGTTTTCTACCAAGAATATCCCACAGAGAATGGGGATAAGAAGTTCTTTTCGAAGTGTCAAAGCCAATACAGCAATGACCCCACCTAGCATCAAGGATCCTGTGTCGCCCATAAATACTTGGGCTGGGTAGGAGTTGTACCAGAGAAATCCCACACAGGCACCAATAAAGGCGGCGGTGAAAATTACCAGTTCCCCTGAGTTGGGGATGTACATGATGTTGAGGTATTGGGAAAAAATGGCGTTACCGCTCAAGTAGGCAAAAATGGCAATGGTCAACCCGATGATGGCTGAGGTTCCTGCAGCCAGTCCATCGATTCCATCGGTAATGTTGGCCCCATTGGATACTGCGGTGATGATGAAAATCGCTACAAAAATGTAGAGCACTGGGGTCATGGAATCACCCAGAAATCCAAGGAAATCTTCGTAGTTGAGCTCGTTATTCTTGAAAAAAGGAATGGTTGTTTTTAAGGCTTTGGTATCTTGGAAGGAAGGAGTTTCGATCACTCCACTTTCCACCGATACAGGTGTAGAGAACTCTCGAATCACTACATCATCATGGTAATAAAGCGTAGCTCCTACAATGATGCCGATACCAATTTGACCGATGATTTTAAAGCGCCCTTTAAGGCCATCCTTGTTCTTGCGGAATACCTTGATGTAATCATCCAAGAAACCTATCAATCCCAACCAAACGGTAGTGATCAACAAGAGCTGAATGTAGATATTGTTGAGATTGGCAAAAAGGAGCGTCGGGATCAAGATGGCTGCAATCATCATCAAGCCGCCCATGGTAGGAGTACCTTTCTTTTGGGTTTGTCCTTCTAGACCCAAATCGCGAACGGTCTCGCCAATCTGACGGTTGCGGATCCAATTGATGATGTGGTGTCCGAAAGTGATGGTGATGATCAAGGAAACCAAGGCCGCCATCCCTGCACGGAAAGAAATGTAGCGAAACACCCCAGTTCCTGGGATGTCCAACACACGATCGAAGTAATCAAATAGTGAATACAGCATGTCAGGTTCCTGTCAGTTGAGTCAATAATTCCGTCACGACTTCGGCATCATCGAAATGATGCTTTACGCCTTTGATTTCTTGGTAGTCCTCGTGCCCTTTGCCGGCAATCAGGACGATATCTCCTTTTTGACAGAGAAGAAGCGCAGTCTTGATGGCCTCTTTTCGGTCTTCAATAGTCAAGGTTTTTCGAAAATCTGTGGGCCCGACACCCGCTTGCATGTCTCGAAGAATTTCAGCTGGCTCTTCAAATCGTGGATTGTCGGAGGTGAAAATGGCTTTGGTGCTCTCAGAAACAGCTATTTTAGCCATGGTCGGACGCTTGGTCTTGTCACGATTACCTCCACAGCCTACTACCGTGATGAGTTGTTCATTGCCCGTACGGAAGGCATTGATGGTCTTCAATACATTGTCAAGCGCATCTGGGGTGTGCGCATAATCCACGATCGCGGTGATACCTCCTATGGAGATTCGATCAAAGCGACCCTTTGCCCCTTTGATGGCAGACAACTCCCGAAGCACTTCATCCTCATCCTCCCCTAGCAGCACTGCAGTGCCGAGTACTCCCAACAAATTGTAGGCATTGAAGGAACCAATCATTCTGAACCAGATGAGTTTTCCATTCACATCCAATTCCAATCCTTCGATGGTATTGGAAAGGATTTTTGCTTTGAAATCTGCAGCAGACTTGAGTCCGAAGGTTTGTAGGGTACCTCGACAATTTTGAACCATAACTCCGCCACGCTTGTCGTCTCCATTTACCAAGGCGAATGCATCCTTTGGCAATTCATCAAACAATTTTTTCTTGGCCTTGATGTATTCATCAAAGGTGCCATGGTAATCCAAGTGGTCATGCGTGATGTTGGTGAATACCGCCCCAGCCAACTTCAATCCAGCAATGCGCTCTTGTACAATCGCGTGAGAGCTGGCTTCCATAAAGCAATGGGTACATCCTGCTTCCACCATTTTGCGCAGCAAGGCTTGCACACTGACCGCATCGGGAGTGGTATGCGTCGAAGGGATCACCTCTTCGTTGATTTTATTTTCTACGGTAGACAAAAGCCCCGTGCTGTAGCCCATGCGAACAAATAACTGATGCAATAAGGTGACAGTGGTGGTTTTACCATTGGTGCCTGTAACGGCGACTACTTTGATTTTTTCAGAGGGGTTGCCGTAATAATTGGCTGCCATTATTCCCAAAGCCTTAGCCGAATCCACCACTTGGATGAAGGTAATTCCTGCTGCTAGAGTCTCGGGAAGTTGTTCGCAAATGATGGTGGTGGCTCCTTTTTCTAAGGCAAGTGAAATAAAGTCGTGCCCATCCACTTGGGTACCTTTAACCGCAATAAAAGCAGAATTCTCAACCACCTTACGGCTATCAAAGACCACATCATTCACCTTTCGCTCCATGTCTCCATAGGTTGCGATCAAGGATACTTTGTACAATATGTCTTTGAGCACGTTCATTTATCCAAGTACTAGGTCAATGGTGGCATTCGGAGTAAGGGGCGAACCGGGTGAAATGGACTGGGTAAGTACTCGCCCCTTTCCGTTGAAATTCACCTTAAGTCCTTTATTTTCTAATAGGTATAGCGCATCACGAAGGGACATTCCGGACACGTTGGGTACTACTGCATTTTCTGTTTCTGTCTGCTGGAGTTGAACTTGCCCATCAAGACTCGATGCAACCACCCAATCTTCTTGGGTAGGAGATTTTAGGGGCAACTTGAGGTATTCAAAAATGCCTTGAAGTTCCTCCCCCTTTCCTGAAGCCACGTAGGGAAACTTGGGTCCTGGCGTTGCCGAAGGCAATATTTTGGTTTGATTCACCACATTCAGGTCCAAGTCCTTGGCGAAAATTTTATCGGCAATTTCTTTGAATACGGGGGCAGAAACATCCCCGCCATAGGCTGCAATTCCTTTGGGGCTATCAATGACCACAATCATGCTGTACTTAGGACGGTCAGCTGGAAAGTACCCAGCGAAACTGGTGTAATAGATCTCTTGATAGCTTCCATTCACTACCTTCTGGGCAGTACCTGTCTTGCCGGCGATTTTATAGTTCGGGTTCTTGATGTTTCGGGCAGTGCCATTTTCCACTACCCCAAGTAGAAGTTCCTGCAGTTGGGTGATGGTTTTCGGAGAAGCTATGGCATCTCGGATGACCACGGGCTCGAAGGTTTCGATGGTTTGTGCTCCGTTACTAACCGACTTTACGAAAAGGGGCTTCATCATTTTTCCACCGTTAGCCACTGCATTGTACAAGGCTAGTGTATGGATTGGATTCAACTTGGATTCATATCCAATGGAGATCCAAGGCAGGGAAGTTCCATACCAATCTTTGGTGCCTGGAGTTTTGAAGAAAGGTTTGCCTTCCCCAAGAAGCTGCAAACTGAAAGGTTGGGCCAATCCAACTTTGTCCATATAGGCCAAAAATTTGGAGGGATTCGATCCAAAATGGCGATCCACTAATTTGGAGATAGCCACATTAGAGGATTTTTCAAATGCCTGACGAATGGTGATGGTTCCGTACCCTCCGGTCTTCGCATCAACCATCGGTTGCCCATAAAAGCGGTACACCCCATTTCCGGTCTCAATCATGTCGTTGGGACTGATCTTATTTTCTTCCAATAAAGCAAGCATGGATACCAACTTAAAAGTCGAGCCTGGTTCCACACGACCCATATCGCCTACGGCATAGTTGTAGCTTTCTACGTAGCCTGTGCCTGCGGCATTTTTTTGCAAATTGGAAATGGCCTTTACATGACCCGTCGCCACTTCCATGACGATGACGGAACCAAATGCCGCCTGTCGGTCCGTTAATTGTCTCCTGAGGGCTGTCTCTGCCACATCTTGAATGGTTACATCCAAGGTAGTTTGGATATCGTACCCATCGAGGGGCTTGACATCATCTACATCAAAAAGTGGTTTCCAAACTCCACCTGAAAGTCGCTGAAACAAGGCTTTCCCATTTTGTCCTTTCAGTTGGTTGTTGAAGCTGTATTCGATCCCTGAGCCCACTCCATCTTGATTCAAGGTGCCCAAGGTTCGACTAGCCAATGAGCTGAAAGGCTGGTAGCGCCGTTCGATTTTCTCAAAAATCACGCCCCCCTCAATTCTGCCTTCTTTAAAAATTGGCCAAGATCTCAAGAGCTGCATGTCCTGGTAATTGATTTGTCTGCGGTTGACCATCAAATACTGTTTTTGGCTGGATCTGGCATCCTGGATCATCCGCTTGTATGCGATGGCCGACTTGTCTTTGTAAAAATTTGCCAAAAGAATTGACAAGGAATCTATACCAGATTCAAATTTTTCATCGTCTACCACCGTGGGATCAATAGCTACTTGGTAAAAAGGAAGGCTAGTAGCCAACAAACTTCCGTCAGCCGCATAAATATTCCCTCGCGTAGCGGGCACCTCACGGTATTGAAAATTAACCTGCTCGGCCTTTGCTTTCCAGTTCTCCCCCTCCACCAACTGCACTACCGCCACCTTGTACGGAATCGCACAAGCCGCCAAAGCCACCAGGATGAAGATCACCCGAACTCGGATCACTATGGAGCGTTTGATGTTCACTATTTAGGTAGTTCTATTTTTACTGGAGGTTGATTCAATTCATAAATATCTAGCACAGCTACCCGCTTGGATACTTCAGATTGCATGCTGCTTTTCATGTAGTCTGCTTCAAGCGTAGTCACATCTGCTCGGAGATCTGCTACTTCTTGTTTTGCTTTGTCTATTTGCCGAATTCTATTTTCTGCTCGCAGGTTGCTGTAGATGTAGATCAAAGCCAATAAGGCCACAAACCCTACCGGAGGCACCAATTGCACCGGTACTCCTTCTCCCAGGATGCGCTTCACATCCAGCTTTTCTTCCATCCAAGAAAAAATAGTCTTCCCTGAGCGGCCTTTTGGACTGCTCCCTTCTTTCAACTTGTTCTTGAAGGTGTTCTGACTCATTTTCCTGTTTTTTTCGCTACTCTCAACTTGGCACTTCTAGATCTGGAATTTCGCGCTAGTTCTTCTTCCGAAGCAGTAATAGCTCCCCGGCTAACAGGCTCTAGTGGACGAAGGAGATTTCCATAGAAATCCTTCTCCACTTCCCCTTGAAACTTTCCTTTGGTCATCAAACTCTTGACCAAGCGATCCTCCAAACTATGGTAGCTCATCACCACCAAACGTCCTTCAGGCTTTAGGAGCTCTACTGCACTCAGCAGCATTTCTTCCAAAGCCCCCATTTCGTCGTTTACTTCTATCCGCAAGGCTTGAAATACCTGTGCGTAGTATTTGAATTCTTTTCCACGAGGCGCAAAGCGCTTTAAAAATGCTATAAACCCTTCCGTAGTGGTAAAGGGTTTAACCGAACGCTCCGCCACAATGGACTGCGCAAGGGTTTTGGCATTTTTGACCTCCCCGTACATTCCTAAGATCTTGTGCAACTTCCCCTCATCCGCGCTGGCAAGTAGCTCCTTGGCACTGAACGCTGCGGATTGATTCATCCGCATGTCAAGGTCTCCCTCAAACCGAGTAGAGAAGCCCCTTTCAGGAGCATCTATTTGGTGGGAGGAAATCCCAAGATCCGCCAATATTCCATCGACTTGTTTGATCCCATGCAACCGCAGGTACCGCTTGATGTCTCTAAAATTGGCTTGTACAAAAGTGAAACGAGGATCTTGCGGCGCATTGGCCAAGGCATCGCTGTCTTGATCAAAACCGAAAAGATGTCCTCCTTCCAAACGAGCTAAAATTTCCTTGGCATGCCCTCCTCCACCGAAGGTCACGTCGACATAAACTCCGTTGGGGAGAATAGCCAAACCTTCAATGCATTGGTCGAGCATCACTGGGATATGGTAAACCGGAGTAGACATCGCGCTTAGGAGAGGTACTTTTCCATCAGGCTAGACAAGTCCGCCGTATCCACAATAATGTTCTTTAGGTACTGTTCAGGATTCCAGAGTTCAATTCGGGTACCCATGCCAACGACCACCACATCCTTCTCCAGGCTAGCATAGGTTTGGTACAGCTTCGGAATCAACAATCTCCCTGCACTATCCAACTCCACCTCGACGATGGAATTGA
>CANGYY010000044.1 GCA_947458585.1 Cyclobacteriaceae bacterium
AAGGCAAGCTTCACCAAAATTGTCGATTCAAAGCGTTTTTCTACGGGAATGACGGAAATGGAAAATGTGAAGGATACCCTTCAAGTAACCGTATGGTTTACCCCTGAGATTCCCGTTTCCCATGGGCCAGAAAACTTTTTTGGCCTTCCTGGATTGATTTTGGAAGTTCAAAATCAGGGAAGAACGCTCATCTGCGAGAAAATTGAATTGAATCCTTCTGCCGATCCTGTGGTCATCGAGCGCCCTTCCAAAGGAAAAGAAATTTCCCTAGACGAGTTCAAAAAAATAGAGGAAGAGGGTATGAAGCAGATGATGAACCGCTACCAAGGCAAACCTGGAAGTGGGAATAGAATGGAAATACGAATAGGAAATTAAATCCAAGGCCCAGTCTCTCTTTAAAGAAAACCGGGATCCTGGTATTCTTCACCTTATTCATCCTTCTTGTTGATGCTACTTTTCAAAAGAATAAGTTTGCTCGCTTGCTTCTGCTTGCTTGCTGGAGCCTCCATGGCCCAAACCAAGCCGCTGACAGGGCTTGTGTTGGACAGCCTAAATAGGCCCATTGCCTATGCCAATGTGGTCGCCATCAACCAGAATACCCAAAAAATCGCAGGTTTTGGTATCTCAAACAACGAAGGCAAGTTTAAGGTGACCTTGCTTGAAGGTCCTGCCTACCTGCTGCGTGTTTCTTTTGTAGGTTATAGTCAGTTTGAAAAAGCGCTCAGCACTTGGGATTCCGATACCCCACAAGTGGTAATTCTCAAACAAAGTGATACCGAACTTGGGATGGTGGAAGTGGTGTCTGAGATGCCTGTTACCATGAAAGGAGATACGCTTACCTACAAAACCGATGCGTTCACCACGGGCACAGAGCGTAAGCTAGAAGATGTGTTGGAAAAACTACCGGGCTTCCAGGTGGATGAGGAGGGCGGAGTGAAGGTCCAAGGAAAAACTGTAGATAAGGTACTGATCGACGGAAAGCCATTTATGGATGGCAATACCAAATTGGCTACCAAAAACCTGCCCGCCAATGCGGTGGACCGGGTGCAGGTATTGAAAAACTTCAACGAAGTTGGGCCCATGCGCGGTCTAGATACCAACGAAACCCTAGCACTCAACATCCAACTGAAGGACGGGAAGAAAAACATGGTCTTTGGCGACCTGACCGCAGGTGTTGGCCCTCAGAAACGGTATTTGGCCCATGCCAACACCTTTTACTATGCACCCAAACTCAATGTCAACTTTATTGGAGGCACGAATAATGTAGGGGAGCAGCCCTTTACCTTGTCTGATTATTTCAGATTTTCAGGAGGCATGGGAGGACTTGCTTCTCGTGCAGGATCCCGCGTGCAGGTCAACGGGGAGGATTTGGGAATTCCAATGGCCACCCGCTCCAATGCCAATTCGCTTGAAACAAACTTAGCAGCCTTCAATCTGAACTATTCCCCATCCTCCAAGTGGAGGCATACGGGCTTTGTCATCGGTTCTACGTCAAATAATGGCTTGGGAAGTTCTTCCCTGCGCACCTATTTGAATACCGGACAAAACAACAAAGAGGAACTCCTGTCTTCCTCTGATGTAGAAAGTAAGTCTGGTTTGGCCAAGTATGCCATCACCTACACCCCCAAAGAAGAGACCTATCTAAAATACAGCGTTTTTGGAAAGCTTTCTGAAATTCAGAATGGGAACCTGCTCAATTCCAGCTTTGGGAACTTTACCCAAAACATCAACACGTTGTCTTCCCGTAATCCTTATGCCCTGCAGCAAAAGCTGGAGTGGTACCATGCCCCAAGCGAAGAGCGGGTCTTTAGCATGGAGATGAACTGGGAAAGGAAATTTTCAGATCCGTTCCTAGACCTTACCTCCTCTGTCAAGCCGCTGGTAGGCTTGTATGCGATTCCTAATGCAGCTAGCTACCGTCTCCTTCAAAACCAGGAACTCCACACGGAAACTTTAGAACAAGTATTCAATTATTATTACATCCTAAATCCTACCAATCACCTCAATTGGTCTATTGGGATGCAGCAGCTCAATCAGGATTTTGTGACTGGACTGAGCCAAGTGGGTTCCGGGCAGATTTTTGATGCGTTTGGGAATGACAACGAGTTTGATTTCCAAGACATCTACCTCGGAATGAGTTGGAAGACCAAATGGAAGGATTGGGTACTTAGCCCATCGGCCAACCTTCACCGTTACCAGTGGACTGATACTCAGTTGGGAGAGAGGTTGGAGCAGGACCGCCTGTTGGTATTACCCGCGATGTATGCGAAGTGGAACCTGACCTCCAACCGCTCCCTGACCTACCGCTGGGGTACTGAGGCTAACTTTATGGATAGTCAGAAGCTGGCTCAAGGCTTGCTCTTGCAGGATTACAATGCCTTGTTTCGTGGAAATCGGGCCCTAGATAATGGTCTTTTCAACACCCATACGCTTAGCTATACCCATTTTGATATGTTTTCTGGCTTAATGGTCTTTGGAAATGCCAACTACCAGCGCAAGCGCAATGACTTGGTGACGACCACCGATTTCATTGGAATCAACCGCTTGTTTTCGGTACTCAACGTGGAGCCCGTGAACAAGACCTTGAATGGAGATCTTCGGGTAGACAAATCCTTCAACAAGTTGAAGTTTGAGCTCGGTGGAAATTGGAATGCCTTTCAGACCAATTTGTTTTTGGATGATCAGCTAACCCAGAACGAGCAGTTTTCCCAAACCTACGACACCAAATTAACCAGCACCTTCTTTAAGGTTTTGGAGGCGAAGATTGGCTACTCCTTCACTGCAAACCAATACGTTTCGGGTAGAATCGACAATACTTTCACTACGCATAGTCCCAAGTTGGAAGTGGACTTGGATTTGGTGAAGGGCTTGAAACTGGTGGCAGACTATACCTATTCTGCTTACCTGAATCAAGCGATGGGTACTCGAAGTGATTTCGATTTCTTAAATGCCTTTCTAAGTTACCAAGGAGAAAAAAGCCCCTGGGAGGTCAAACTGTCTGTCTGGAATATCGCAGATACCCGAGCCATTCGTAGGGATAGTTTCAGCGAAAGTGTGGTAAGTACCTTTTCCTATTTGGTGCAGCCTCGCTATGCGCTGCTTACCTTCAAATACGACCTCTGATTAAAGTTCTCCTTTTTAGCGCATTTAATCATTCCACAAAAAAAGCCCCCAAGGTCACTTGGGGGCTTTTGCTTAGTTGATGCTTTCTAAGATTTAGATGGCCGCGACCAATTTCACATCCAACTTCACCTCGTCGTAGATCATTTTGTCTGCAAGGTCTTCGAAGTAGCTACCAGAGCGGAATTTGATGTCAAACTTGGTTCTATCAAAGGTGATTTGACCAGTGGCAGTCACTTTTTTGCCGGCTACGGCTACCTTGGCAGGAAAAGAAATTTTCTGTGTAATTCCTTTGATGGTCAAATTACCTGTGATGGTGTAGTCTGTTCCATTGCTGGATTTGGCTTCAGTAATTTTAAAGGTAGAGGTATTGAATTTTTCTACAGAGAAAAAGTCGTCAGACTTCAAGTGACCAGTAAGTCCGCTTTTGGATTTGGCATCTGTCAAGTCTTCCACGGTCAAATTAACCATGTCCATATCAAATGATCCTCCGGTAATTTTCCCTCCATTGTAATCTAAGGTTGCATTTTTCAAGGGTACATAACCCCAATGGGTACCGGTCACTTTGGAAGCTTCCCAGCGAACCTGGCTTTCTGCTTTGTTGACTGTCGCAGGAGCAACAAATTCTGCTGCTGCAAATAGAGTGCTTAGCCCTAGAGCTAGTGTAGCAATTAGTTTCATAAGAATTGGTTTTAAGGATTGAAAATAGGTTGGCCTCCTTTAAATTCTTTAAGAAGGCTTTTCATTTAACGAAGTTCACAAAAAAGTGTTTTAAATAAAAATCAGTGATTCAGTACAAAGTAGATTTTCCAACAGTAAAAAAATTGGCTCTTTTTGGCCTTCATTTTTTACCTTAAGCAAAAAAACAGATCTCCCCATGAAAAAAATGCTTTGGATCCTTTTCATTTTGCCGGTGCTCTCGTATGGGCAAAGCCATGAAGGTCGATTGAAAACCATCTACGACACGGAGCTTTCCTCCGGCCATACCTATGAAAATCTCAGGTACCTCTGCAAGGAAATAGGAAATCGACTTTCCGGTTCTCCAGGAGCTGCTGCTGCGGTGGAATGGACCAAGCAGTTGATGGAAAGTTATGGCTTTGACACCGTGTATTTACAGCCGGTCATGGTGCCCCATTGGGAGCGAGGAGGAAAGGATGTGGTTCGGGTGGTCAATTCAAAAAAACGCGGAACAGTAGAATTGGCTTCCTTGGCGCTAGGCAATACCCAGGGTACGGGTACGAAGGGACTGCTAGGCCAAGTGGTAGAGGTTAAGGGTCTGGCTGGATTGCAAGCCCTGGGGAACCAAGTGAAAGGCAAAATTGTTTTTTTTAATGGCCCAATGGATCCCACCAAGGTGGACGCCTTTGAAGCCTATTCTGGTGCCGTAGGGCAGCGAAGTTCAGGTGCTGCTGAGGCAGCGAAATTAGGAGCGATTGGTACCATCGTGCGTTCGATGAACAATCGAGTCGATGGCTTTGCACATACCGGCAACCAGCGCTATGCGCCCAACGTACCTGCCATTCCGGCTTTGGCGATCAGTACCCAAGATGCGGAGTTGTTGAGCATCCTGCTTGCGGATCAAGCTGATTTGCAGGTGTATTTGGAATCCCACGGGGAGATGAAAACCGAAAAGCTCTCTTATAATGTGATTGGTGAACTTCGTGGCACTGAAAAACCGGAGGAAATCATTGCCGTAGGTGGCCACCTAGATTCCTGGGACGTGGGAGAAGGCGCACATGACGATGGGGCAGGATGCATGCAGGGAATAGAGGTACTTCGTTTGTACAAGCAGTTGGGTTGGAAGCCCAAGCGTACTTTGCGGGCGGTGATGTGGATGAACGAGGAGAATGGCTTGCGTGGAGGTCAGGAATATGCTCGAGTGGCTAAGGAAAGGGGAGAAAAACATATTGCGGCGATAGAGAGCGATTCAGGTGGATTTTTGCCTATTGGTTTTTCTTCTACGGGTACAGAAGCACAGCGAGCCAAAATAGCCTCTTGGGCGGGGTTGTTGCGTCCTTACCAGTTGTGGAGCCTTCAGAAGGCAGGAGGTGGGGCAGACATTGGTCCGCTTCGAGACCAAGGCACACTCTTAATAGGCTTACTTCCCGATTCCCAGAAGTATTTTATTTATCACCATACCGAGGCAGATGTCTTTGAGGCGGTAGATAAGCGGGAATTGGAATTGGGAGCAGCGGGTATGGCTGCCTTGGTGTATCTCCTTGATCAAGAAGGCAGTTAACTGGTATTTCGCTTATTCGGAAAAAATTCTCGGGGGAATCCAGTTTTTTGAGAAAAAAAAGTCTCGACCAGGTGAGCATTTATCAAAAAAGGCAATATCCATTGATAATCAATTGATTAATAAATGTCCCAATTTTAAAAACAGAGGGCAAATAAAATTTTCTTTCGTTTGGAGAACGTTTCGAATGTTTCCATTCGTGTAAAAATTGCCTCTATTTTGATTTAAATGACCTGTTCACTAAAAAAAGTTAAATCACCTACTTGTTTTTTGAATTTAAAAAATGATAACTTTAAAACTCGATTTAATCTGGAAACCATTTAACCTTAATCCAAGTCAATTAAAAAAAAAACTATGAGAAAGTTCATCGCTTTGTTCATGCTTGCAGGTATCCTATTCGTTCCTGCTTTCGCTAACGCTCAAGATGCACCTGCAAAAACTGCTGCTGCTTCTGAAGCAACTCCAGCCGCTACTGAAGCCGCTGCATCTCCAACCGTAGTTGACGACGAGATCGTCGCTGAGGAGCAAAGCTTCCACCAGCTAATCAAAGACAAATTCATTGAAGGAGATCCTTTGTACATGACTCCAGTATTGCTTTGCTTGATTTTTGGTTTGGCTATTGCATTGGAGCGTATCATCACACTTAACCTTGCAACTACCAACACCAAGAAATTGTTGTTGAAAGTTGAAGATGCTCTTGCTTCAGGTGGTGTTGAAGCCGCTAAAGAAGTAACTAGAAAAACTAAAGGTCCAGTTGCCTCTATCTTTACTCAAGGTTTGATGCGCTATGCAGAAGGTATCGACATGGTTGAGAAGTCAATCGTTTCTTACGGTTCTGTAGAAATGGGTCGTTTGGAGAAAGGTTTGATCTGGATCTCTTTGTTCATCGCACTAGCTCCAATGTTGGGCTTCTTCGGTACAGTAGTTGGTATGATTTTCGCCTTCGATACTATCGAAGCAGCTGGTGATATCTCTCCTTCTATCGTTGCGGGTGGTATTAAAATTGCACTTTTGACCACAGTTGCTGGTTTGATTGCTGCGATGATCCTTCAATTGTTCTACAACTACCTTGTGTCAAAAATTGATTCCTTGGTAAACGACATGGAAGATGCTTCCATTTCATTGGTTGATATCTTGGTTAAGCACAAATTGACTGGAAAGTAATTTTTCCTCAGTCAATCGACTTGCTCAATTAATTAAGTTTTTAAACCACTGAAAATATGGATGCTTACGATATAATGCTTTATGCCACCTACCTTCTAGCGGTAGTGGGTACCATCCTGTCCATTGTAATGCCTTTACTCAAGTCTTTGGATGATCCAAAGGGGTTGATGAAGTCTGGACTAGGAGTTTTAGGCCTAGCGGTGCTCTTCTTTATTTGCTACTTCCTTTCTGGAAATGAAGTATTGCCTAAGTTTGAAGGTGCACCATTCAATTTGACACCAGGCCTGTCTCAATTAATCGGTGGAATGTTGGTAATGACCTATGTTTTGTCAATTATTACCATGCTTGCCATCCTAGTAACTGAACTTACCAAAGCTGTTAAATAAAATGGCAAGAAGTAAAAACAGAATGAGTAATGAAATCAATGCAGGATCGATGGCAGACATCGCCTTCCTACTGTTGATTTTCTTTCTCGTGACCACGACCATTGCTTCGGATAAGGGGATTCTAAATTTCCTTCCTCCAAAGCAGGATCCTAATGTACCCCCACCAGATATCAAGAAAAACGAAAGAAATATTTTCAACGTCTTGATCAATGCCAACAATGATTTGTTGGTAGAAGGTGAGTACAGAAGGAAAGCAGAAGGTCTTGATGAAGAGTTCAAATCATTCATTTTGAACTTTGGAGCACCCGACGAAGAAGCAGCTGCTTTGTTCAACTCGCTACCTGAATCATTGAAGAGTCAGGCTCAGCGTAGACCGGATTCTTCAGATCACCCAGGTGAAGCGGTAATCTCCATCAAAACCAACCGAGGTACTAGCTATGCAGTGTTCCTTGAGGTATTTGACAATGCAAAAAAGGCCTACTTTGATATCTATGCAGAGCGAGTGGGAATTACTGCAGACGAGTACCGAGCACTTACTGGAGACGATGAAGCTTCCAAAGCGCTTCAAGATAAGGGTAAGGAAGGAATCCCAATGGCGATTTCTATTGCAGAACCTGATAAAATAGGAGGAAATTGATATGGCAAAGTTTAAGAAAGCAAGGAAAAACATGGAGCAGATTAACACCTCTGCCCTTCCTGATATCATTTTCATGTTGTTGTTCTTCTTCATGGTGACTACCGTGTTGAGAGAGCAGGATATCCTAGTAGAACAAAAAATTCCTCAGTCTTCGCAATTGCAAAAGCTTCAGAATAAGACGTTGATTTCCTATATTTTTATTGGTAAGCCAAAAAATACAGGTCTTTACGGTTCTGAACCTCGAGTACAAGCAAACGACGTCCTAATTAGCACTCCTGAGATTGTGCAGTGGGTTAATCAAGAGCGTGATAAGCTTGCAGAAGCAGACAGAGGATCCATCACCATCTCCATGAAAGTGGATAAAGATGTAAAAATGGGGCCAATCTCGGATGTCCAAACAGAACTTAGAAATGCCGATGCACGAAAAGTTTTGTATGCTTCCATCGGAAAGATTTACGAAGATTAATTTTCGGTATTATCCGTATATTGAAAGCCATTCGCTCTGCGAATGGCTTTTTTTATTCCAATTCCTATGAAACTACAGCCTACCTCCAACAAGAAAGTTCAACGTGCTTGGGCCATGTACGATTGGGCAAATTCCGTGTATAGCCTGGTCATTACTTCCGCCATCTTCCCTGTATATTACAACACTGTCACTCAAGGTGTTGATGGCTCTGATAAGGTGTCCTTCTTTGGGTGGGAGGTCGTCAATACGGTCTTGTATTCCTATTCCATCTCTTTTTCATTCCTAGTGATTGCCTTGCTAGCGCCCTTACTTTCAGGGATTGCGGATGCTTCAGGAAATAAATTGAACTTCATGAAGTTCTTTGTTTACCTAGGGTCCATTTCTTGTATTTCCTTATTTTTTTTCACTGGAGAGAATCTTGAATTTGGGATAATCTGTAGTGTATTTGCAAGTATTGGATTTTCAGGAAGTATCGTGTTTTATAACTCGTATTTACCTGAAATTGCCAAAGAAGAAGAATTTGATATGCTCAGTGCCAAGGGCTTTGCCTTGGGTTACATTGGAAGTGTGATTTTATTGATTTTTAACTTGGTGACCATTCAGTTCCCTGAATGGTTTGGGATGCCGACGGGTAGTTTTGCACCTCGATTTTCCTTCTTAATGACAGGACTTTGGTGGATAGGATTTGCGCAGATCCCTTTTCGTATTTTGCCAAATAATCCCTATAAAAAATCCATTTCTTCGGATTACCTCTGGAAGGGATATCGGGAAGTGTCTCTCGTCTTTCGAGAACTTCGTTCCATGCCTGTGGCTAACCGGTTTCTTGCTTCTTTTTTCTTTTATTCCATGGGGGTACAGACGGTGATGTACTTGGCTGCATCTTTTGGAGAGAAGGAATTGGAAATGCCAGCACAGCAATTGATTCTTACCGTGTTAATCATTCAGTTAGTGGCCATAGGAGGGAGCTACCTTTTTGCATTTATCTCCAAGCGAATTGGCAACAAAAATAGCTTGGTTATCATGGTGTTTATTTGGATGGGGATTTGTGTGGCGGCATATTTCGTGCATTCCGTGTATCAGTTTTATTCCCTGGCCTTTGTGGTAGGCATGGTCATGGGTGGAATTCAATCTCTCTCTCGGTCTACCTATGCCAAACTAATCCCTACCAACACCACAGATCATGCTTCCTTTTTTAGTTTTTTTGATCTTACAGAAAAAGTAGCAGTGGTCTTGGGGACTGCCAGCTATGGCTTTATTGAACAGGAAACTGGAAGCATGCGGAACTCAGCTTTGTTCATGGTCATCTTTTTTGTGGTCGGAGTCTTTTTTCTGGCCAGATTGACACTGCCCAAGAAGGGATCTACTCCTGAAATTGCCTAAAGGATGCAAAAGATCCTGTCTGCATTGGAGATTGCCAATCTGGATCAAATCCATCTGAACAAGAAGGGGTTTTCCAACCATGCGTTTATGGAGTTGGTAGCCCAACGCTTTGTAAGCTGGTTTCAAGCACAGGGATTTCTTCCTACTACTCCCGTGCTGGTTTGTGTTGGAGCAGGCAATAACGGGGGAGATGGTCTTGCCATCGCTCGGATGCTGTTCTCTCTGGGTTACCCCGTTGAGGTAGCTACCTGCTTTTCCCCTGAAGCAAAGTTATCCCCAGACTGCGCTCAAAATCTTTCGCTTCTCCCTTCTCAAATTAATCGCTACTTGCTTGATACTTCTTTCTTGCCGAAAGATGGTATTTTGATCGATGCATACTTAGGTGTAGGCTGTACGGGCCCCCTTCGTGAAGAAGCGCTTTTTCGCATCCAGAAAATCAATTCTTTTGGAGGAAAAATCATCGCTTTAGACCTGCCGAGTGGCTTGCCAGCAGACACTATTCTAGCTGGAGTAGCGGTAAAAGCAGACCTGACCGTCACCTTGGGATTCCCAAAGTTAGCTTTACTTCTTCCAGAGCATGCGGAATATACTGGTAAGCTCCAGGTACTAGACATAGGCTTTGAGCAGGAAGAATTTTATTACTTTCACTCCTATGCCTTTTTCTTGGAAGAGCAGGACATGCTGTCGCTTCATCGAAGGTTCCACCGTTTTGCTCACAAGGGAGATTTTGGAAAAATACTCTTAGTAGCGGGCAGCAAAGGAAAAATGGGAGCTGCGATTTTGGCTGCCAAAGCAGCCTTTCGTACGGGATCTGGGTTGGTGACTTGCTTGATTCCTGAGCAGGAGAGGCGTACTTTATCAGTGATACCAGAAGCCATGTGTATTTTTGATGAAGATCAGAATTTTTCCGATTACGATGCGATTGGCCTTGGGCCTGGATTGGGTTTGGACCAAGGAGACACGCTGAAGAAGATTCTTTCCGCTATGCGTAAGCCGGTAGTGCTGGATGCCGATGCACTGAATTGCTTGGCATTGGATCCCAGTCTTTGGGCCTTGATTCCTAAGGGGAGTATTCTCACTCCTCACTTGAAAGAGTTTGACCGCTTGTTTGGGCCTTCTCAGGACCATTTGGAGCGAATGGCGAAGGCCAAAGCATGTTGCCTCAAGTATGGGCTTAATCTCGTACTGAAAGGGGCTAATTCCCTGTGTACTCTGTCAGATGGTCGGCAGGTATTCAACTCCACAGGAAGCAAGTACATGGCTACAGCGGGCATGGGTGATGCTTTGACGGGAATGCTTACCTCTTTCTTGGGTCAAGGTTATTCTCCGGAAAATGCGGTTCTTTGTGGGGTGTTTCACCATGGATTGGCAGGTGAGTTTGCTGGAGAAAATTACTTGCGCGGCACCATGGCTCATGATTTGATTGAAGCCATTCCCGAAACCTATCGTCGCATCGGCCTAGACTAGTTACATCTCCTTCTATTTCCCCTCTATTTCCAATTTATTTCCATCGTATTTCTACCCTATTTCTATTTTTAAATTTTTCCATGAAACAAGAGAAAGCCTTACTCTGGACCTTGGCAGCCATCAACTTTATTCACATCGTGGACTTCATGATGTTGATGCCGCTAGGTCCGCAACTGATGCGCTTGTTTGAAATCAGTCCCAGCGAGTTTGGGTTTTTGGTGTCTTCCTATACCTTCAGTGCCGGAGCATCCAGTTTCTTTGGGGCTTTTTTCTTGGATCGTTTTGACCGAAAGCGAATTTTAATTTGGGTATTTGTGGGCTTTACCGTGGGAACTTTGGGTTGTGCGCTATCCCCGAATTACCCTATTTTATTGTTTGCAAGGGTAGTCTCCGGGATTTTTGGAGGCCTTACCTCTGCCTTGATTTTGGCCATTATTGGCGATGTGGTTCCAGATGAGCGCCGCGGCAGGGCCATGGGATTGGTGATGTCTGCCTTCTCCTTTGCTTCGGTCATGGGTGTGCCTTTAGGACTCTTTTTGGCGAGCTTATCCGATTGGCATACCCCGTTCTACATCCTCTCAGCCTTGTCGGTAGTAAGTCTGGGTATGATTGCAAAGTTTATCCCCTCCATCACAGGACATCTCAGCGCAGGGAGCAAACGCCCACATCCCTTTACAGTGGTGAGTAGGGTCACTAGTAATCCCAACCAAATGCGCGCAATTACACTATCCATCATGATGATGTTAGGGCAGTTTATGATCATCCCTTTTCTAAGCCCTTACAATGTGGCTAATGTGGGCTTTACGGAACTGCAGCTTACCTACGTCTACATGGCAGGGGGCGCATTCACCATGTTTACTTCCCCTTGGGTGGGTAAGCTGGCGGACAAGTATGGGAAGCTACAGATCTTTACGATTTTCATGCTGCTCAACTTGGTTCCAATCGGCATCATTACCCACCTAGGTGTTACTCCCGTAGCCTTGGTGCTTGTGGTGACCACTTTCTTTTTTGTGACCTCCAATGGCCGTTATGTGCCTGCTGCGGCATTGGTGACCGGTACAGCTCAGCCCGAAAATCGAGGCAGCTTTTTGAGTTTCAATTCTGCCGTGCAGCAACTGGCAGCTGGCTTTGCTTCTCTTGCTGCGGGTTTTATGATTGGAGAAAACGAATTAGGTCAATTGACCAATTTCAATTACGTGGGTTATTTGGCAATTTTCTTTAGCCTGATATGCATTCCCTTGGCTTGGCGAATTAAGGTAGTCAGCTAAAAAAAAAATCCTCCAAAAATCGAAATTTTTGGAGGATTTTTTCTTGCTAGGCTTCGCTTAAAACTCTGCGTTCCCTGGTGTTCTTGGAAATGCGATGACATCACGGATGTTGCCCATGCCTGTGACAAACAATACCATTCGTTCAAACCCGAGTCCAAAGCCTGCGTGTGGCGTAGCGCCAAATCTTCGGGTGTCAAGGTACCAGCTGAGTTCTTCGGTTGGGATGTGCATTTCTTCCATGCGTTGGCTAAGCTTATCTAGCCGCTCTTCCCGCTGAGATCCACCTACGATTTCTCCAATGCCGGGAAACAAAATATCCATGGCGGCTACCGTTTTCCCGTCCTCATTTTGACGCATGTAGAAGGCCTTGATGCCTTTTGGATAGTCGGTGAGGATGACAGGTTTCTTGAAGTGCTTTTCCACCAAGTAGCGCTCGTGCTCAGACTGTAAGTCCGTGCCCCATTCTTCGATGAGGTAGGAGAACTTCTTCTTTTTGTTGTGGTTGGAGTTGCGTAGGATGTCAATCGCCTCCGTGTAGGTTAGACGGACAAAGTCGTTTTCGATCACAAATTTCAATTTCTCAAGAAGGCCTAATTCCGCACGCTGCTCGGTAGGCTTGCTTTGCTCTTCTTCCGCAGCCCGCTGATCCAAGAAGGTCAGGTCTTCGGCGCAGTGCTCCAAAGCATAGCGGATGATGTACTTGAGGAAGTCTTCTGCGAGGTTTTGGTTGTCTTCAGCATCGTAGAAGGCCATTTCGGGCTCAATCATCCAGAACTCCGCCAAGTGGCGAGTGGTATTCGAATTTTCCGCACGGAAGGTAGGTCCAAAAGTATACACCTCGGCCAAGGCCATGGCTGCCAATTCTCCTTCGAGTTGACCGGAAACAGTCAGGTTGGTTTCTCGCTCAAAAAAATCCTGGCTGTAGTCGATCTTTCCGTCCTCGGTTTTGGGAGGATTGCTAAGGTTGAGGGTAGTAACCTTGAAGGTTTCCCCGGCCCCTTCTGCATCGGAAGCCGTGATGATCGGGGTATGAATGTAGAAAAAGCCTTTGGTGTTGAAATAGGTATGTACGGCATAAGCTAGCGCATGGCGCACACGGAAGACCGCCCCAAAGGTATTGGTGCGCATGCGTAGGTGCGCGATTTCACGAAGGAATTCTAGGGAATGCTTTTTAGGTTGGAGAGGATATTTTTCGGGATCCGATTCACCCAAGATTTCGATTTGGCTAGCAATCAATTCTGACTGCTGTCCTGCACCTTGGGAGGCTTCTACCCTTCCTGTGATTTTCAAGCAGGCGCCGGTGCTGCACTTTTTGAGAATATCTTCGGCAATGACATTGGGGTCGGCTACTACCTGGTAATTGGTAATGATGGAGCCGTCATTGAGCGCAATGAAAGAAACATTCTTGTTGCTTCGCTTGGTGCGTACCCAACCCATGAGGGTGAGTTCTTGCCCGATCAAGTCTTGTTCCAGGATGGTCTTGATTTTGACCCGTTTGTTAAATGCCATTTGCGTTGGGGTAAAGGAAGGCAATTGCTGCCTCTTTAATTTTAGTGGAATGCAAAAAAACGATTAAATCACCTTTTTATCAAAAAATTGACGCTTTTTCCTAAATTTGACTTGGCTGTTTTCTTCGGAAGCCTGCTCTTTTTTCGCAAATAAGTGGTTTGATTCATTTCAATGCAAAAGTTAACGCTTTCTCAGTCACTCTCTCAAAAACTTTCCCCGCAGCAGATCCAGTTTATCAAGCTGCTGCAAGTGCCTACCGCAGAGTTAGATGCACGGATCGAGGAGGAGCTTGAAATCAATCCCGCACTAGAAGAAGGAAAGGTAGAGGAGAGTGAAACTTCTGGCGAGGAGGATTATGACGAGAACTATGGGGATGACTATGGAAGCGACTCCGGCGAGGTCAATGTAGACGACTACTTGGACGACGACTACGGAGGCTATAAGATGCAGGGGGATGGCAATTACAATCCTGACGATGAGGATCGAGAGATTCCTTTTTCCGCGCCCAGTTCCTTGCACGAACAACTCATCACCCAGTTGAATTTTTTGAAGCTCGATGATCGTCAGCGACTCATTGGGGAGCAACTCATTGGGAGTATTGAGAACGATGGGTATATCCGGCGTGAACTGACCTCCATCATCAATGACCTGGCTTTTTCCCAAAATGTGGAAACAGACGGCGATGAGCTGGAAGAGATTCTACGCAAAATCCAAACCTTCGATCCGGCTGGTATTGCTGCTCGCAGTTTGCAAGAGTGCTTAATCATCCAGTTGGAGCGTAAAGAGCATCCCGATGATTCCACCGTGCAGCATGCCTTGGCGATTATTCAGGATTGCTTTGAAGAGTTTACCAAAAAGCATTACCCCAAAATTCAAAAGCGGCTCAACCTGGACGAGGAGGAGATCAAGGAGGCAGTGCAATTGATTACCCGACTCAACCCCAAGCCGGGAGGAGTGGCAGATGGATTGGTGCTGACTCAGTACGTGATCCCTGACTTTATCTTGGTCACCAATGGAGGAAAGTTTGAGATTTTACTGAATTCCAAGAATGCGCCTGAATTGCGTATTTCGCGGTCTTATGCGGAGCTATTTGACGCCTACGACAAGAGCGATAAGAAGGACAAGAAACTCAAGGAGACCGTTTCCTTTGTGAAGCAAAAGTTGGATTCTGCGAAGTGGTTTATTGATGCGATTAAGCAGCGACAAAACACCTTACTTCGGACCATGGAGGCAATCCTTCAGTACCAATATCCCTTTTTTGTAGATGGAGACGAGACGGCCTTGCGTCCCATGATTTTAAAGGATATCGCTGAAAAAATCGACATGGATATTTCTACCGTTTCCAGGGTTGCGAATAGCAAATCCATCCAAACGGAATTTGGGGTGTTCCCCTTGAAATACTTTTTCTCTGAAGGCATCGCCACAGATAGTGGGGAAGATGTGAGTAACCGAGAGGTAAAATCAGTACTTCAGGGCATGGTAGATGCCGAAGACAAAAAAAGACCCTTGTCTGACGACAAGCTGGTGAAGATGTTGAACAAAAAAGGCTACAATATCGCACGACGTACGGTAGCCAAGTACCGGGAGCAGTTGCAAATTCCGGTGGCTAGACTCCGAAAAGAACTCTAGTGGTACGCAAATTAGCCCTTTTGCTTTCGGTGGTCTTTCAGCCTTTGCTTATGCCTTCTTTGGTATTTGGATTGCTGTTTTTTGGGGTTCCTCAAGCCACAAGCTTACCAGAAGTCTTTAAGGTGCAGATTTTTTATTTGGTAGTTATTGCAACGCTACTGATTCCCATGGTGATCATGCTGGGTTTGCGTTGGAGTGGATTCGTCAAGAGCTTGCATTTTGAGGAGAAAAGTGATCGTCGTCTTCCCTTTCTATTGGTGACGCTTTTCTATGTGTTGACGACCTATTATTTAAAACAAAAAACCGAGTTAGATCCCATTTTATGGCAGGGAATGGGGGTGATTACTACTGCTGTGGCCCTGTTGACGGGAGTCACCTATTTTTGGAAGATGTCTGCCCACTTGACAGGTATTGGAGGGGTCTTGGCTGTTGCAGGAATCCTTGGGCTTTATTTTCCCTCCATGACGGTGGCCTATTTGCTGGTAGCTACTTTGTTACTAGGAGGATTAGTTGCCTCCTCTCGTTTGTATCTAGATGCCCATAGCCCAGCCGAAATTTATGTAGGGCTTTTGGTGGGGTTTGTTACCTGCTGGATTGGATTTTCCTGGATCTATGGCTGATCCAGTAGAAGGGAAGTAGCTATACAAAAAAAACTCCCGGACTTGGGAGTTTTACATTTTTTGATTCGCTTGGATTAAAACAGTCCTAGCGCAATTCCAAAACTAACTTGATTGGCTTCGTTATTGAAAGGACCTCTATTGGCTTGCCACATGGGGCTGAGGTAGTACGTGGCCCATACATTAAATCCAGGGCTACCGGCTTTGAGGTGGAGGCCATAGCGAATTTTTTCCAGGCCATAGTTTTCAGATTGTTTGATTTTCACCGCTCCTGTCTTTGGGGAGTCATAGGTTATTTTGGTATGGGACTGGTAGAGCATGCCTACGCGAGCACCAAGACTTACTCGGAAGCTTTTGCTGTAATCATTTTTGTTGACGTGGTACTGAAAGTCTACCGGAACCTCCACATAGTTCACCGCGAGGTTATTGGCTTTGAGTTCGATGCCAGTACCGTACACGCTTTTTACTTCTTTCAGAACCGATGATTCAGCACCAAGTGTGGTGCTTCGAAATAGGTTTTCATCGTCCGTAAAGGCAAACTTGTTTGTAGAAATACCGATACCAGGGCTCAAAACAAATCCGGAAGTTTCTCCGAATAAGCGAAAAGGTTTTTGGTAGTAGACGTTGAAACTTCTTGATCCAAAGAAATTGATGGCCAGGTCAGCAGGTCGGTTGGTCAGCTGTGTCCAGCCAAACTCCACAGTCAAGTCAGTAGGGATATTGGGACGGCCACCGATTGGGGTTTTTGGACTTTCGCTGTTGGAATCTTGTGCATGTGCGTTCAATGCAAACGCAAGGAAGGCAAGTGTGAGTATTTTTTTCATCAAAGAAGCTTCTTTTGAAGAGGATGTGGGCAAAAATATAAAATTTAGGAGGATTTATGCGCCTGTTGGTCTTAATTATTCTTAAGGGAGGTGGTAGGGAGAAATCTTGGGTTTTAAACAATTCTTCGGGAGAACTTTTTGGAGAGAAAAAATTAATGCATACTTTTGCAATCCAATCTGGCTTCGTAGCTCAACTGAATAGAGCACCTGATTACGGCTCAGGAGGTTTCAAGTTTGAATCTTGACGAGGTCACTAGCCCTAGCTTCAAAGAAGTTAGGGCTTTTTTTGTTGATATCCAGCTCGTTTACGTCGACCATAATGATTCATCTTGCCAGTTTTTCTTAATCCCCAGTGTAGAAAGATCTACGTTTGGGTATTTATTGAATAGCTGTTGAAGGCAGGTGGTGAATTGATTTTCTGGTGCAACAATGTTCAGTAGGTACTTCATGAGACATAAATGCACATAAATTTTTTGAAATTCATTTTCCTTGGGTGCTGCTTTTAACCAAGGCAATGGTGGTTTTGCCAGTAGTTTTACTGTACTAGGAAGACTTCTATTCCATAATCTAGTGTGGTGAGCACAATAGTTCCTGATTTGAGCGATTGATTGGAGCCAACTTGGGAGGTAGGTGTGATTCACGGCGCCATACTCTTGGGCTATTCTGTCTTTTGATTTAATGGAGTTTTTAAGATTTCCATAAAGTTTGGAGAGTGTTCCAAAACTGGTTTGTTCCAATGTTTTCCATGCCGGTGGAAACCTTCCATCATCTTTATAATTCTTAAAATGGTTTTTGAGCGACGTTTCTTTGCGGCTCCTTGCTATTTCTTCTTCTAATCCCGAAAGGGTTTTTGTAAGAGCGAGGCTATCGGCGAAAAGATCAAAATTTTGGAACCACCAAGGATCAAATTCATGTGAAAGGTGATAGATTAACTTTGTTCTGAGGCTGATTTCTAGCTTTTCAATGACTTCAAAAAGGAGAATCCTGAATTCTCGATCAAAGCAATACAATGCTATTACCTCTGTAAATTTACTACCTGGTTTGAAAATGTGATTTTTATCATCTGATTGCATGGAGTGCCAGTATTCTCCAAGTCGATAAAAACTAATGTGGGCCAGAAAATGTGCGGTCTCTTCTTCCGATTCAATCTCTAGCCCTCTTTGTTTCAATAAGGCAATTTGCTCCGCAATGGTGGTTGGTTTTTTCTCGTACATGACTAAGATTAAAAAATAAGCCCTTAAATGAAAAAGACACGCCCTGGGACGCTGATCTTACGGGTAGCGTGGCGTGTACTGTTGATACAAATGTAACTTATCGGAATAAGTGGACCAAGCAATTATCATTTATTTTTTGAAGGCTTTTCCTTGTCTTTCAATCAATTACCTTCCATGTGAATCATCATGCTGAACTTCAATAAAGTGATTGGAATAAGTGCACGCACGCATTGTGTTTCAGATTTTTTTTGATCGATTCAAGATTTAACAAATCCAAAAGATGCAATCCATTTAAACAAAAAAAAAGCAGCCCGAAGGCTGCTTTCATTGTATTTAGTGTCCTGCTGTGCCAGCAGGCTTCACGCCTCGCTGCCAGAAGAAGAAGATCACAAAGAGTACGATCAAGATGCCCGGGAAGAGTAACATTTTCTCAAGGGTAGCCTGGCCTGCAGCCAACTCCAATGAATCACCTGCCAAGCCTGCGGCACTTTGAGCTGCTCTAGAAGCATCTATCCAGCCTCCAATGATCGGCTGGAAGATGGCGGTAGAGAACATGCCTACGCCACCAATGATCGACATGCCCAAGGCACCAGATAGGGGCACGCGCTGGGCTACAGCACCGACCATCACAGGCCAGAAGTAACATACGCCCAAGGCGAAAATCAAGGCCGCCACGTAAGACATGTTGCCACTTACAGTGCTGAATAGGAAAATACCAACAGCTGTGAAAATAGCTCCACCTAGCAATACACCAGTTTGTCCCAAGGCTTTCACCACTGGACCTGCAAAGAATCGACCTACAGCCATAACACCTGTGGTCAAGGCCAAAATCAACATGCCAGATGCTCCACTTGAGCTCAATACAATGTTGGCCCACTGCTGTGGTCCAAATTCGGAAATCGCAGTAAATGCCATTGCAATGAATAGGAAGATAAATACTGGGCTAAACATCGCTTTAAGGTTTGAACCTACAGAAGTTGCTTCGGCTACTGATGGCTTAGGGAAAGTTTTTCCGAAGAACAATACGGCGTAAAGGATGGTAGGGACCATCATTACCCATACCTGAGTTTGCCAAGCAAAGCCTCCATCGGTCATGAATTTGGATACCAAACTTCCCAATACAATTCCTCCAGGGAACCACATGTGGAAGCGGTTGAGCATTTTATTTAGCGTAGTGCCTGAATACATGTCTGCAATCATCGGATTACAAGCCGCCTCGGTACAGCCATTGCCAAACCCAATAAATAGGGTAGAAATCAAGAGGGTAGTGTAACCGTCTGCAAAGATGGTCATCAAAATACCCACTGTATGAGTCAAAAACGCGATACGCATGATATTCGCTGGACCCACAATGTGGTAGAATAGGCCCCCAAGGATCATGGAAATTGGGAATCCTAAAAACCACATGGAGTTAATAAATCCCAGTTGCTCAGCGTTTAAGCCAAAAGATTCTCCGAGTTGTGGAAGAATCCCTGCTCGAATAGAAAATGAAAATGCGGTGGTGATTAGCGCGAGGCAACTTGCGTTGAACAGCGCGTTTCGGTTGATGGTTTGTGTCATAAAGGTAGTGCTTTAGGTTTTTGGGTTGCTTTAAGTGACTTTTGACACAATCAAAGTAGGTAAAAAAATAGAATTAGTCTCCCTGAATCAAAAAAAATAGACAAACCAGCCCCTATTTTTTTTATTAAGGGTAGTAACCTTCCAGATTTGGCAACCTTCTAGCGAACAAATACCCAATCCTGCGCGGTACTCAAAGGGGCAGAAAATTCATATCCCTCCTCTCGGAAAACTTTGAGTTGCTCGGGATCGGTCACCCGATTCAGGATGGCGTATCGAGCCATCAAACCTCTGGCCTGCTTCGCAAAAAATCCGACCACCTGGTATTTTTCATCTTTGTACTCCTTGAAATGGATTGTAATCACAGGCAGTTTCAAGGTTTTTTGATCTACTGCCTTGAAGTATTCTTGAGAAGCTAGGTTGACCAAGGTCTTGCCTTGCCCCGCATCATTCAATGCCTTGCTGATCTTGGTACCCCAGTATTGGTAAAGATTGGTTCCTTTCTTGGTTTTGAGAGGCGTCCCCATCTCCAATCGGTAAGGCTGAATCAAATCCAATGGCTTCAATACCCCATACAAGCCAGATAGGATCCGTAGGTGCTGCTGCGCAAACTCGAGATCTTCCGCACTAAATTGATCTGCCTCCATCTTGGCATATACCTCCCCCTTGAAGGCCAAAACTGCTTGCTTGGAATTGTCAGGACTGAAAGTCTCTGTAAAATTCTTGTAGCGCTCCTCATTCAAACTTGCGAGTGTGTCACTCAGGTGCATCAATTTGGAAATTTGTGAAGCCGATTTTTTCTTCAAAACGCCCACCAGGTCTTTCACTTCGGCAGGAAAGTCAGGTTGCGTGTGGCTGCTGTACTCAGGATTGCTGTAATCGAGGGTTTTGGCTGGAGAAATGACAATGAGCATGGGGAAAGCAAACTAGGGTAATGGTTTAGGGGTAACTTTTATTTTTTAAATTTCTTTTACAAGGAGTTCGTTTATAGGCAAACGCCTCATCTCAATACCAACACAGAATTCGTGAACTTTTCTTCCTTACCGTTTAAGTCGGTTAAAAATAAGACTACTACATAAGTTCCTGCGGGCACAAATTGTTCATTTACTTTTCCATCCCAAATGATCTCATAATTTACCTCTGCAGTACTTATACTTTTTTCATAAACGTGAATGAGTTGCCCCCATCTATTGTAAACTAAGGCTTTGACATTTTTGACGAAATTGGAGGTAGCTAGGGTTAACACATTGTCTTGAAGCATTGGTTTTCCCGGTTGTCCTGTCGGCGTTTGTGAAAGCTGAATGGTATTGGGAAGGGTGTATTCGATGGAACAACGTTCTAGTAAATTAATTTCAAATTTCATCACACAGGCCCCATAGGCAACCTCGAGGGAATAAGTACCCTTTGAGGGCGCTTGAAATACGGTTCCAGCAGGTGGAGTTAGGATTAGTCCAGTACTGTCTTTCCACGTCACGCCGGTAATGTTGGGGTCCGAAAGATCTAGGAATGAGGGCAGATCAATTTTTGGATTCGGAGTAACTAAGGGACAAAAATACTGAGTCAGCGAGGTTGTTTTTCCGATTTCATCAATAACCTCGAAGGTGTATGAGGTGACAAAACAGTCGTTTGCATCAAAAAAATCAAGTTTATAGGTGCCTGCATCCAGGTATTCTACTGCCTTTTTTGATATCGGAAGTGCATCTCCCTTGATGATTGTGATCGGTGTGGAAAAGGTATTTACAATCTTGTAACTCCCTGAAAATCCTGTTGGAAAGTTAATCGTCAACTGCCCTTTTGTAAAGGGGGTATTGCAGCGAATAGGTTCAACTGAAAAACTGAATTCAGGAATTTTGATCCTTCGACTTGCGTCTCGGACCAGGATATTGGTAGAAAAATTACAGCCAGAACTTTCCACCACAACAAGGTAGCTTCCTGCACTCAAACCCGTTATTTTAACTTCCCTCGCGGCTGGATTGGGAGTTGGGGAGAAAGTAGCCAATGGAAGTCCATTGATGGTGATGTTGAAT
>CANGYY010000045.1 GCA_947458585.1 Cyclobacteriaceae bacterium
TGACTATGAGATTTTTAGCAAGGATTAATATTTTGCCCCGCTGGGTAATTCTCGCCCTAGACGCTTCCATACTTTTCTTATCGATGGTGTTTGCGTACTTCGTGCGATTCAACTTTGATTTGACCCGCCTTATCCCTGAGCATGTGTTGGGCGCCAGTCTTTCCTATACGGTAGGAGGGATTCTGGTGATGAACTATACCAAGACCTATGTGGGTATCGTGCGGCATACGGGTTTTCAAGATGGATTCAATGTCTTCAAGACCATTTTGATCAACTTCCTCTTTTTTTTCCTGCTCTATTTGGTGAAAGGAGAGTACTTGGACGCCAACATGATTCCGCCCGTATCGGTGCTGATCATTGCGAGTTTGGCAGCGTTTTTCGCTTTGCTTTTTTATCGACTTTTTGTCAAGCAAACCTTCATGTATCTGAAGCAAGGGACGGATACAGCTAATCTTCGCCCTACGATTATTTATGGCGCAGGGGAGTCAGGAATGGTAGCCTTGGAAGCCGCAAAGCGGGATGTCAAGTCCAAATTGAATGTGGTGGCTTTCCTGGACGATGATCCAAAGAAGGAAGGCAAAAACATCGATGGCAAGCGTATCTATAGAGGAATCCATGCGTTGGAGGATTTAGTCGAAGAACTTGGGGTGCAAGACCTGATCATCTCGGTCAAGGACCTGAGCATCGCCCGAAAGAATGAAATTTTAGACACCTGCCTACGCTTGAATATCAAAGTGTCCAAGGTACTTCCCGTAGACCAATGGATCAATGGGGACTTGAATGCGGGTGCCTTGCAAGAAATCCGCATTGAAGACTTGCTTAGCCGCGAGGAGATAGTTCTAGACAAGCACGAAATCGCCTACTACATCAAAGAGAAAGTCGTTCTAGTCACTGGAGCAGCTGGATCCATCGGTTCGGAACTCTGCCGGCAGATTGCCTTTTACAAGCCCAGCTTGCTGATTCTATTGGATGCGGCCGAGTCGCCCTTGTTTGACATACAGCAAGAGTTTAAGGAGCGCTACCCGAGTATCGCGATCAAGACGGTCTTGGCCGATGTACGCAATCGCAAGCGGCTCAATGAGATTTTTAAGGACAACCGTCCTCAGCTCGTATTCCATGCGGCGGCTTACAAGCACGTGCCTTTGATGGAACATTACCCTGAGGAATCCATCCATACCAATGTGCTAGGTACCAAGAATATGGCGGACCTGTCTGCTTTCTATCAGGTAGAAAAGTTTGTGTTCGTCTCCACGGACAAGGCGGTAAACCCTACCAACGTGATGGGAGCCACCAAGCGCGCAGCTGAGATGTACGTGCAGTCCTTTAATGAATACTTGGAAACTAACCATACGAAGTTCCATACCCGATTCATCACCACCCGTTTTGGAAATGTCTTGGGTTCGAATGGATCGGTAGTGCCGCTATTCAAGAAGCAGCTCGCAAATGGTGGCCCTTTGACGGTCACTCACCCTGACATCACGCGCTACTTCATGACCATCCCTGAGGCTTGTCAGTTGGTACTGGAAGCAGGGATCATGGGGAATGGAGGAGAGGTTTATGTCTTTGACATGGGCAGTCCGGTGAAGATTGTGGACCTGGCGAAACGAATGATTGAGCTTTCCGGCAAAAAGGTGGGAGAGGATATCGAGATTCAGTTTACCGGCTTGCGAGAAGGGGAGAAGTTGTACGAGGAACTGCTGAATGACCACGAGCGCGTGCAGATCACGCACCATCCCAAGATCATGATTGCGCAGGTGAGTCCGAACTCCTACCACAAGGTTCGTAACAAGATTGAACTCTTCGCGGAGCTAATCGAGAAGAATAATGAATACGATATGGTCCGCCACCTGAAGGTGCTGGTACCGGAGTTTATCTCAAATTCGTCACGCTTCGAGACGCTGGATAGGGTGAACTAAGGTTTAATTGGTTAATTGTTTAACCTGCCTGCCGCAGGCAAGCTGGTTAATCGTGAATTGTTAAACGTTAAAGTTGTTAAAGGTTAAGCATGCTGAAATGAGTATTCTGCTAGTTTATTTTATTCCCATTGATTTTAAATTATAGAAAATCCGCTCAATAGCGGATTTTTTTTTGAACGCAACTTTTTGCTTGTCCGCCGTGGCGGACTAAACCTTTGCGTCTTTGCCCCTTTGCGCGACATAATTATTTTTGTGAAATGATTTTCTAAATCCGCTGTACAGCGGATTTTTTTTGTTTTTACGCGGATTGGGGAGGAAAAGGGACGATGAATTCGATAGTTCATTGAAAAATAAATGTTACAAAATTTAATATTATTGTAAAAATAGTATAAATTTGTAACATATTTTTTAACCCAAACCCTTATGAATGAAGACCAACAAATTGGGAATAATCTACAACTACTCCGGAAAAAGTTAGGATTTACGCAAGAGGAGATTGCTGAATTTTTGGGGATTACCCGTGTGGAATTAAGTTATTACGAAACAGGTGCCCGGACGGTACCTACGACAGTGATGACTCCCTTGGCAAATTTATATGGGGTCGACGAATTTGATTTTTATACGGAGAATTTTGAGGTAAGTCGAGTTAACCTTGCTCTGGCCTTTAGAGGGGAAAGCGTGCGGCCTTCCGATTTGGTTCAGCTTGCAGCTTTCAAAAAAATCGTTCGAAATTACTTACAAATGAAATCCTTGTTGGCTAATGAATCAACTGGTAGTTGAAAAGCAGGCTGCACAATTTAGGGCAGAGCTGGGGCTAAGTAATACGGAAAGTATTCCTCTTAGAAGCCTTCTACTAAAATTAGAGGTGCTTACTGTTTTTAAGCCCTTGGACATGGATGTGTCGGGAATAGCGATTAAATCTGGGGAGAACAATCGCTTTATGCTGGTCAATACGGCAAGAACGTTAGGGCATCAGCATTTCACAATTTGTCACGAGCTTTACCACCTTTTTTTTCAAAAGAATTTTGACTTTCAGGTTTGCCAAGTAGGTAAATTTGACAAAAAGTCAAAGGAGGAATTTTTCGCGGATCTTTTTGCTGCAAAATTTTTAATTCCAGATGAAGGAATTGTGGCTCTTATTCCTGATCAAGAGTTAAATCAGGGACTGGTTTCTCTTGGAACCATTTTGAAGTTGGAGCAGTATTTTTCATGTTCAAGAAAAGCACTTTTAAATCGCTTACTCGAGTTAAAGTTGATCCGTAAAAAAGAAGAAATTGCTTTCGGTATCCATATCCAAGCTCATGCTTTGCAATACGGGTATTCTACCAAACTTTATGAGAAAGATGTGAAGACGGAGGTGATTGGCGATTACGGAGATATGGCAAAAAAGCTTTTTGATGCCGAACGAATTTCCGAATCTCATTATTTGGAACTTTTAGGGGATATAGGAATTAATTTTTTTGACTTGGGTAACGATGGGGAGGCAAAGGAATAGCAGGATCATCTTAATTGATGCAGACGTACTATCTCACTTTATTTCGGGGGGACAATTACCGTTGCTTCCAAAAATTTTTCCATTTCCAATCAAAATTTTGGATAAGGTATATGCTGAATTGAAACGGATGCCTGGAAGGAAAAGGGAGGTAGATAATTTGCTAGTGTTCAAGTTTGTAGAACTTATTCCTTTTCCTGAAGACAACCCACAAGTGAAGCGAGAATACCATTACCTCAAAAAAATGTTCAAAGGAGATGGAGAGTCAGCATGCCTTGCCCTAGTTCGGTATTCTAGGGATATTTTAGCGAGTAGTAACCTGAAGGATACATCAGCCTATTGTCAACTCCATCAGTTGGATTACCTCACTACAATGGACTTTTTATGTCAGGCAGTTGAAAATGGGCAATTGCTGGAACAGGACTGTGATAATTTTATTCGGCAAGTTTTGGAAGCGGGAAGTAAGTTGCCAGTTAAGTCATGGTCTGAGTTTGTCTGTAGGAAAATTAGGCTTTAATCTACGGAAAAGGTCTAATTATGAGTGCTGTGGTAACGAAAGGAAAATACGGTTCGATTTGTACCACTTGTTTAAGTTCAAACTTTTCCACTTTTCGAATTGGATTTCGGTTCGGTTTGCGCTTACTTTTAATAAAAAATAGAATTAGCGCCTATTTTTTTGTGTGATGCGCCCATTATCGGCTGAATGGTCACATCTTATCTAGATTATCCGCTATGCTTTTTCGACGTAAGCCTGCGACCTGTTACTTCTCTGAATTCTGATCCCTTATTTGTTACTTTGGTGTAGTCAAAAAGTGAAATCACTTTATTTATATCTTGCCAAAACTGGTTAGATCAACATGATTTGGCAGATTATAAATCAATTTCACTTCTCCAAAACTGTATTCTATCTTCTGAATTGGCATTTTTTTTTCTTATCCTTCTGAAAGTCGTTTATTTTTTATCGAAGTATTTTTCATGCAAGAATAAGTTATTTCGCAGATCTTTTTGTTTCATGCGGATTGTTGAAGATGAGGACCGCTGATTTTTGGGGGACTAACCTTTGCAATTTGGTTTCTTCGCGAGAGTAAAAAAGAATGTTTCAACCCGCAGCCGTTGATGGATAGGCTGATAGGGTCTCTCCCAAATCCAGTACATGAGTGATTGAATTTATTTCTATACCTCAAAAAAATGAATTAAATGATCGATAGAATGACTTTCTATCGATCATTTGGTGAAAAGTTAAAGAGAAAAGGATAGCGATATGATTCTTAAGCCCAGTTGTATTTCACCTATAGTACTAAAAATAGTTTTGGCATACCTAATAAATGCCTGATCCGAAGGAACCTGTCCCGCAGTATTGCGGGATCTATACATCGATGACCCCCGGTAAAGCCGGGGGTATGTGAAATGTAGTGGTAGTCAGAGTCCGCCGCGGCGGACGATACTTTACATATTTTGTATCGCACCCTTCGGGGCTCTGGGTAAATAAAGTCCAACAAACCCCGGGTTTTACCCGGGGTCATAATTGTATTACTCCTTCGGAGTGGCATCCCTAAGTAGAACCCCGCACTATTTTTGCAAGGTTAACCAATAAACCTATCTACCTAAAGCAGGCAGGCTCGCAAACTAGAGGGTGGCTCTATTCGCCGTTCCGAATAAACCTCGTATTTTTACATTCCCTTTAAGGATAACTACCTTACCATGAAAAAGACTTTTTCCCTACAGCTCTCCCCAGAGGAGGCTTACGATGACTTGCTGTTCAAGCAGGCAGTACTGAAGAAAGCGGGCGTGCCCGCAACGACTCCACAGACCTTTGCTCGACAGACGCGGCGCTCCATCGATGCCCGAGGCAGAAAGGTGCTCGTAAATGTGGAAGCCGAACTCTTTATCAACGAATCACCTGGTTCCTTACTGGACCATTTCCCTACCTACGGTAACGTAGCCAATGCCGATCCAATCTTGATCGTGGGAGCAGGGCCTGCAGGCTTGTTTGCCGCTCTGCGAGCGATTGAATTGGGAGTCAAACCCATCCTCATCGAGCGAGGCAAGGACGTGCGTGCCCGCCGCCGTGACCTGGCAGCCATCAACAAGGAGGGGATCGTCCATCCGGATTCCAACTACTGCTTTGGGGAGGGTGGCGCCGGCACCTACTCCGATGGCAAGCTTTATACCCGATCCAAGAAGCGCGGTGATATCCGCCGCATCATGGAGATCTTGGTGGCCCATGGTGCCACCGAAGAGATCTTGGTAGATGCTCATCCCCATATCGGAACGAATAAACTACCCGTACTGGTCGCCAAGCTTCGCGAAACGATCCTCAATGCAGGAGGGGAGGTTCTTTTTGACACGCGCGTGGAAGACCTGATCCTGGAGGGTGATGAGATCCGTGGCGTGATCACCCAAAATGGAGACCCAATCAAAGGCATGGGAGTGATTCTGGCCACAGGCCACTCTGCACGGGATATTTTTGAATTGCTCCACCGAAAAGCCATTTTGATTGAGGCGAAGCCTTTTGCCCTCGGCGTGCGCATCGAACACAGCCAGACCTTGATAGACCGCATCCAATACCATTGTGCAGTGGATCGTGGACCTTACCTACCTGCCTCTGCCTATTCCTTGGTGCAGCAAACGAACTACAAGGGCGTGCAGCGGGGCGTATTTAGTTTTTGCATGTGCCCTGGGGGATTTATCGTGCCGGCAGCTACCTCTCCTGGTGAGTTGGTGGTGAATGGGATGAGCCCCAGCCGCCGAGACAGCAAGTTTGCCAACTCGGGAATGGTGGTATCCGTGGAACTCGAAGATCTACCTCAGTATCAGAAATACGGTCCCCTTGCAGCCATGCACTTTCAAGCCGAAGTGGAAAAGCGTGCTTGGGAACTAGGAGGAAAAAACCAGGTAGCTCCCGCACAGCGCATGGTGGATTTTGTAAATAAAAAAGTGAGTGGCAGCTTGCTGGACACCTCCTATCAGCCCGGCTTGGAGGCCGTAGAAATGCGGGAAGTCTTGCCTGATTTTATTGCTGCGCGCTTGGCGATGGCTTTCGAAGCTTTTGGGCAAAAGATGAAGGGATACTATACCAACGAAGCCCAGTTGATCGGGGTGGAGAGCCGTACTTCTTCCCCGGTACGCATTCCTCGCGATAAGGAGAGCTTTGAGCATCCCCAAATCAAGCGCTTGTATCCCTGCGGTGAAGGCGCCGGCTATGCGGGGGGCATCGTCTCCGCCGCCATGGATGGGGAGCGCTGCGCCGAACGCTTGGTGGAAAGGTATGTGATCCGCCGCGGCGGATAAATGAGTTATCTCGCAAAGAAGGGGAGGCGCAAAGGGAATGGTGTGGTGGAGAGGTATTTATTCCGCCATGGATGATTTTTTTATTTTACGCTGATCCAAGGAGAAAAAATACGCTGATTTAATTGGTTTGATCAGCGGTATTTTTCTGTGGAAATCAGCGGGAAGAATTAGTGGTAAATCCCAGTTCCGAAGGTACTGAACAACGATGACCCCCGGTGAAACCGGGGGTTGCGGCGAGATGTTGTTCAATAGAGCCCCGAAGGTGGCGACACAAAATAGGTGAAGTATCGCCGCCTTTGGGGCTCTCCTAAACTATACCGCCGGTTAACCCCTTCGGGGTTATAAATTGCGGCAGGTTCTTCTGAGGAGAATGTTTTTCACCTTGCCATGTTTCCCTACTCCCCACTCACTTTTACTTGAATCTGTCCTCCAATGGCTTTGAGTACCTTGTGGATGGTTTCAAACTGGGGTTTGGCTCCTTCGGATAAGGCCTTGTATAAACTAGGTCTGCTCATGCCTGTTTTTTCGGCAATTTTGGTCATACCAATGGCCTTGGTGATATGGCCTAGAGCTACGATCAATTCATCGCTATTTCCCTCTTCCAATACTGTATTGAGATAACTTACAATGACCTGAGGGTCATCGAGGTAGTCTGAAATCTCGAATTTTGTGGGTTCCATGGGGTCTAGTAGAATTGTTGAAAAAAGTGGATTAAAAAACTAAATGTATCCATTTGGATACAATTTAAGACTTATTTTGAATAAATCAGCGGGATTTTTCCGTGAGAATCTGCGGGAAGAATTAGTGGTAAATCCTAGTTTCGAAGGAACCAAACAACGATGACCCCCGGTGAAACCGGGGGTTGCGGCGAGATGTTATTCAATAGAGCCCCGAAGGCGGCGATACTATTTTTTTTGTATCACCCACTTCGGGGTTCTAAGCAAGTTTAGTATTCCTACCCCGGGTTCCACCCGGGGTTATAGTTGTTAAACCCCTTTGGGGTTAAAACCAATGCTAATTGTTGACCACCAATGCCAATCAGGGCTTTAACTTGCCTCCCGTAGGGAGACAATTTTAACCCTTAACCTTTAACGATTAATCAACCAGACTGCGACTGGCAGGCTAACCAATTAACCTACCTTCGGTAGGCAGGCCCACCCAACAACGGCAGGTTTATCTGCCTATGGCAGGTTTATCTGCCTACGGCAGGACTTCCCCCTTCAAAAAACTGTAATAAATCGTATCTCTCCTGCGGCCATGGGTCATGAGCGTGTGGCTACGCAATATCCCTTCCTCGGTGGCGCCGAGTCGGAGTAGGGCCTTGCGAGCGGGGAGGTTGAGCACGTCGGTTTTGAATTCCACGCGTAGCATACCCAACTCCTTAAAAGCATAATCAAGCATCAAGGACTTCATCTCTCGGTTGGTACCGCTGCCCTGGGCCGCTCGACCCAGCCAGGTCCAGCCAATTTCGATTCGCCGATCCCGAGGAAAGTAATTGCCAAATCCAGTGGATCCCAATAGTTGCTGGCTGGCTTGATCTACCACCACAAATTGAAAGCGATCACCCGCAAAGTGCCCTGCAGCCCAGGCTTCCAGCCCTGCAAGCGTACTCAAGTCATGGGTGAAGTAGGTCCACAGCGTCGGATCCTGAGTCAATTCCAGCAAGGCAGGCAAATCTTCCTGCTCTAGTGGGCGTAATAGGATGCGTTCACTTTGCAGGACCAAATCTTTTGCAAGCATTACCCTAGCACTTCTTTGAGGGCCTTTACGCAAAGGTCCATTTCTTCAAGCGTACCTGTGGAGATGCGGCACCAATCGTTGAGGGGAGGAAAAGGTCTGCCTACCCCGATTCCTTTTTTGGCCATTTCGGCATTCAATTGGGTAATGTCTCTGCCCGACTGGAAAAAGACAAAGTTAGCATGGGAGGGAAGGTAGGGAAGCTTCAGTTCGTCCAGGGCCTGGGTGAGGATGGCCTTGGCTTCGTTATTTTTCTGTAGGGAAAAGCGGTAAAAATCCTGGTCCTGCAAGGCGGCTTTGCCTGCTTCTATGGCCATGATGTTGGTATCGGCTACTACGCGCTGTCGGAGTTTGGCCGCCAATTCAGGCCGAGCGATCAGGTATCCCACGCGGATGCCGGCGAGTCCATAAACTTTGGATAGCGTACGGGAAACGACCACGTCCATCCCTTTTTTGACCAACTGCACCATGGAGGGGTAGTTGGGTTCGGTGATGTAGTCCGAGTAGGCTTCGTCAGAGAAGACGACAGTGCGCTTGCTGACTGTTTCACAGAAGTCGAGCACCTGCTCTGCGGGAAGGAGTTTGCCGGTAGGGTTATTTGGGTTGCAAAGGAACACGAGGCCTGTTTCGTAGGACACGCGCTTTTCAATTTCTTCCAGGTTGAAATCCAGGTCCTTGGTCAAAGGCACCCAGTTGATGTCTGTACCCCAGAGGGAGGCATACTCCATCATGGTCAGGAAGGTAGGGGAACAGGAGATGATCTCTCGGCCTTGCCCGAAGGTGAGGCCTGCCACTTTCAGGCCCTCGCCCGAACCGGCAACGGTGACGATGTGGTCCTCGGGCACTCCCTCCTTGGCGGCGATGAGCTTGACCAGGGAGGCATTGGAGGACCAGGGGTAGCGGCATCCTTCTTGAAAGGCTGCATTCATTGCTGCCCGCATGGCAGGTGAGGGACCGTAGGGGTTTTCGTTGGATCCGAGACGGATCATCCCCGCAAGAGGGCGAGGGGTGTAGGTTGGGGCTGCTTGCAGCGGGTTGAGGAGGGCATTTCCTCCCAATAAAGCCATTCCACTGCTGAGTGATGCAGTTTTGATCCAATCTCTTCGTGTAATTCCCATGGTACGGTGGTGTTTGTGTAGGGGAAAATAGGAAAAAATCTTTCAATCATGGAACAGAGTGAAGAAGAATTTTTTGACTCTTGTAGGCAATTTGAATTGATAGCGAAGGATTTCATGGAGAAGACAAAAAATATCTAAATGCCAGATCTGTATGATTTTAACATGCATAACCCCTGGTAAAACCGGGGGTAAAAGAAATGTTATGGTAGTCAGAGTCCGCCGCGGCGGACGCTATCAGTAAGTTTTTGTATCACCCACTTCGGGGTTCTGAGCAAGTTTGTTGTCCTTAACCCCGGGTTTTACCCGGGGTCATAATTGTTTCGCCTCTTCGAGGCTTTTTGTGGTCACTAGTTAAGTTTCCGTAAAAAAAACAGTTGATGTTCCCAATCCTTTATCATAGAACTCTTGATTTTGCCAAACCCGAAGGGTTGCTACAATTGTAACCCCCGGTGTAACCGGGGGCTGGGAGGAAGTTTTGGTGTCCAGAGCCCCGAAGGCGGCGACATAAATATTTTATCCTCGTTGATTAACTCAGAAAAGAAACGGTTAATTTGGTCCCTTTATCAGCATAATTTTTCCGTGAGAATCCCCGGGAAAGAAATTTGCTTTCCGCACTCCTTAATTTGAAGAAGGCTTTACCCCATCTTGTGCTTTTTTTTTGAAGTAGGAAACTATTTCCTCCTTCGTCATTTTCGATAATTTCTCAGTCAACAAATCTCGTTGCTGCCGCATGAACTTCACCGAATCGAATGCTTTTTTAATATCCTTCATAATTTTCAAATTCCATAGGTGAGCGAATCTCCAACTGGGTATATCCTTTTTTTAAATTCACGGAATTGTACCCTTTAATTCGTTGAATGTTAACTATATGCTTAAAGTTCCAACTTACTAAATAATCTGCTTTGATTCAAAATCCGCGATAGCGGATGCTACTATGATGACCCCCGGTGAAACCGGGGTTTCAAAGATGTTGAAAGAATAAAGCCCTGAAAGGGTGCTACTATCATTTTTTGTTTCGCCGCCTACGGGGCTCTCCTTAATTACACCACTTGCCTACCCCGGGTTTTACCCGGGGTCATAATAGTAACGCTCCTACGGAGCTGCATTTTATTTACAACATTACCCTGTCTGTAAAATCAGTTGAATTGGCTGTTGGTAGGTTAACACTATTAAGTGTTAAGGAACTGATATGGGAGAAAGAACCTCGGAGAGGTGGGACAATTGTAACCCCCGGTGTAACCGGGGGCTGTGAAGAGGTTTTGGTGTCCAGAGCCCCGAAGGAGGCGATACAAAAATTTTATCCTCGCAGAAAAGATACGCTGATTTAAATCCCTTGATCTGCGGGATTTTTCCTTGAAAATCTGCGTGAAGAAAAAAACAAAAACACCCCTACCACCGGCCCAATGCAGAGTAGGCCTATAAACTGATTGGGAGAGAGAAATCCGGCAGCAAATTGGGTCACTTGAATGCTGATGATCGTCAGTCCAAAACCCAATCCATTCACCAAGGTCAAGGCGGTGCCGCGGTGCACGGGAGATACGCTCTGGGCAACCAAGGTGGAGAATTGTGGGGAATCGGCGGTAACGAGTATCCCCCAAAGTAGTAGAAAGGGAAGTACTGCCACCAAGGGGATTTCGGGAAGCAGTAGTAGGAGCAGCCCACAGGCGCCCGAACCCACCAAACTCACCATCGCCACTTGAGCGCTGCCTACTTTCTTGGAGATCAGACCCCCAAGCGCACAGGAAATGCCTCCCGCTGCGATCACTAAGAAGGTCCAAGTGGATTGAGTGGCAGAGGTAAGGGAATCTTTGGTCAAAAAGGTAATCAGCAAGGGTAGAAATGCCCAAAACGTATACAACTCCCACATGTGTCCAAAATAGCCTCCTACAGCCCCTTGCAGGTTCCGGTTTTGTACCAAGCGTGGAATCAAGCGCAGATTTAACCCAGCACTTTTCTTCCGATACGGCCCATCAGGGATGCCAAATCCCACCAGTCCTCCTGCTACCAAGGCCAAGCCCGATGGAACCGCAAAGAGCAGGGGATAGGAAAGGTTCCAATCCAGGGCCTGCAGTAAAAAAGGAAAGGAGGTGCCCAGCACCAATGCCCCCACCAAAAATCCCAAGGCCATGCCCAGGCCATCTTCCACGTAGTCGGCAGCGATCTTCATCCCCACCGGGTAGATGCCTCCAAGGAAAACTCCGGTTAGAAAACGCCCGCCCAGCAAGACCTCAACTTGCATGGGTAGAAACAGTAGGCTTAAATTGGCCAGCGCAGCAGCCACCGCGCTCCACAGAAATACCTTAGAAGGTGAAAAGCGATCGGCAACCTGAAAAAAGGCATAGCCGAAGGTGCCCAGAATAAAGCCCAATTGCACGGCAGAAGTAATCCAAGGAACGAGTCCGGTTTCTCCCAAGAGGACCTCCATTTCGGGTGCAGCGGCATTGCCTGCAAACCAGAGGGAGGTGCCCATAAATTGGGCCAGAACCAGGACCGTCAAGATCCCGAGATTTCTTGAGGGTGAGGGTGAGGGCCGGTTTCCCATTAACTCCTCAAAATACCCTCGATTTCCGCGAGTTCGGCTGCGCTAAATTGGCTATTCTGGATGGCAGCCACGTTATCGTCCAATTGCTCGGGACGGGAAACACCCACGAGCACGGATGAAATGCGTGGATCCTTCAAGAGCCAAGCGATGGCGAGTTGGGCCAAGGTTTGTCCTCGACGGAGCGCCACCTCATTCAAGCGCTGAATGATCGCTAGTTTATCCGGAGCAACCTGCTCGGGCTTTAAGTACCGCCCATCCTTGGCTGCACGGGAGTCAGCCGGAATTCCTTTCAAGTACTTGTCGGTGAGCAAGCCTTGCTCCAAAGGAGAGAAGGCAATACTTCCTACTCCTTTTTGCCCCAAAACCTCCATCAATCCATTTTCTACCCAGCGGTCCATCATGCTGTAGCGTGGCTGGTGGATAAATAGGGGCGTTCCCAAGGACTTTAGGATTTCATAGGCACGTGCAGTGTCCTCTGCGCTGTACTGGGAAATGCCTACGTAGAGGGCTTTTCCCTGACGAACCAGCAGGTCCAAAGCACCCATGGTCTCCTCCAATGGGGTATTGGGATCGGGACGGTGGTGGTAAAAAATGTCTACGTAATCCAGTCCCATGCGCTTCAAACTCTGATCGCAACTGGCAATCAGGTATTTTTTGGAACCAAAGTTACCATAAGGACCTGGCCACATGTCCCAGCCTGCCTTGGAGGAAATCAGGAGTTCGTCTCGGTAGGGAAGGAAATCCTTCTGCAGCATGCGTCCGAAATTTTCCTCTGCCGATCCAAAGGGAGGACCGTAATTGTTGGCCAGATCAAAGTGGCAAATGCCCAAATCAAAGGCTCTTCTCAAAATCTTTCTGCCCAGCGTAAAGTCGGCATTGTGCCCAAAGTTGTGCCAAAGGCCCAAACTGATCTCAGGAAGTTGGATGCCGCTGTTGCCGCAGTAGCGGTACTTCATGTGATCGTAGCGATCTGCTGCGGGAACGTAGGGAAGGAGGGGGTTATGGTCGTTGATGTGCATGGCTGGATTGGGCTAGGTTTGAGGTTTGATTGGTTTTTTGAAAAGGGAAAGATGCCTTAGGCTGGGGTTAGAATTTCTGGATTTTTCGGCTTTTTGGACACGTAGTTTTTAGGAAGTTGCTGCTTCAAGGCCTTGACAAAGAGGTGAAAATCCACCGTAATCGTGTGTCTTGGGGTATTCACTTGCTTGTAATGCGGGTCGGTCACTTCTTTTTCACAGAGTTCGGCCAAGTTCTTGGGCCGCTTCCACGCGCCGATCAGTTCCTGCGCCATCAGTTTACTCTGCAATTCCGCACCAGGCCAGATGCAGCCCAGCGGCTGAAACATGCCGATAAAGTACAGGTTGGAGAGGCTTGGGTGGAACATTTTTAAATACAAGGGCACAGGACCAGTGCTGTAGTCAATCAATTCCTTCTCGAAAAAGGGATGGGTAAGCCAGTAACCCGTGCAGGCGATGACGCTGTCGTATGCTTCTTGGCGTCCATCTTCAAAGACCACGGTGTTGCCTTCAAATCGGGCGATATCTAGTCGTGGGCTTACTTTGCCGTGACGGATTTTGTGGAGGAGTTCGTCGTTGATGGTGGGGTGGGTAGCGCCAAATGCTTCAGTTACCGGACGGAGTCCATAGACCGAATTGTCTCCCACAAAGACTTTGAGCATCAGTTTGTTGAAGAAACTGCGCACGGCTAATGGTAGCCACTTGGTCCCTTCGGCCACTTTGTCGGAGGGCTTGCCAAATAGGAATTTGGGTACAATATTGTACCCTCTTCTCCAGGAGATGGCGGTAAAGGCAGATACGCGGCTGGTTTCCACGGCCACATCACAGGCGGAATTCCCTCCGCCGATCACCAGCACCCGCTTGCCTGCAAAAGGAGCGGCTTTTTTGAAATTATGGGAGTGAAGGAGTTCACCGGTAAAGTTGCCCGGATAGTTGGGCATTCGAGGCTTCCAATGGTGTCCGTTGGCGACGACCAGGTGGGTGTAGGTTTCGGTGGTGAATTGCCCTTCTTTTTCGGTAGTCACTTCCCAGGAGCCGTCGTCTTTTCGCTGGCAGGAGGTCACTAGGGTACCAAACTGGATGTGAGGTAGAAGGTTGAACCGTTCGGCGTAGGCCTGAAAATACCGGCGCAGTGTATCGTGGGAAGGGTAGTCGGGGGTGGAGGGGTCAAACTCATCGAAGGTAAAGTCCTCGTACTGGGAGAGGGTCTTGGAAGAGATGATGTGGGTGGTTTCAAAGACGCTGGAGTGGCTTTCACTTTCGGAATAGATCCAGTTGCCTCCTACGGCTTCATTTCGGTCAAAGGCCACCGCATCGAGCCCTTGATCCAGCAGATTTTTAAGTGCAGTTATGCCCGAAGGGCCCGTGCCGATAACGGCTATTTTCTGGTGCATGGAAGGAATTTTGGGTAAAGGGGAGGATGTAAAAACACCTTTCGAAAAATAATGAATTTTTGGGGAAAACCTTCCTTTGAGGTCTTTTTTAGACCTCAAAGGTTTTATTTCTTAAACCTCGAAGAGGTGATAGATTGATGACCCCCGGTGTAACCGGGGGTTAATGGTACTATTGGAAACACAGAGCCCCGAAGGCGGCGATACAATTTTTTTGTGTCGCCGCCTTCGGGGCTCTTGACTTTATGTGGTGTACTTACCCCGGGTTTTACCCGGGGTTATAATCGTGACGCTCCTTCGGAGCTGGACCTTCAATTTAACTTCTAGCCTTGGGCCGGTGAATTAACGTGCCTGCGGTAAGCAGGCAACTTTAACATTTAACCTTTTCCCTACTTCTTCTTCCCCCCAAACCTACCTTTTTTCTTGCCGGCGTCGGGTTGGGATTCGATGATGTCGAGCGTTTCGGCGTAGGTCAGGTCGGCGGCTTCCTTGCCCTTGGGGATTTTGTAGTTGTTTTTCCCCATCTTGATGTAGGGTCCCCATCGTCCATTCAAGACCTGGATCTCTGGGTTTTCCGCAAAGGTTTTGATGTGCTTGTTGGCATCTGACTCCCGCTTGTCCACAATCAATTGGATGGCTTCCTCCTCGGTAATCAGCATAGGATCTTGTTCCTTCTGCAAGGAATAGAAAGCAGCATCGTGCTTGATATACGGTCCAAATCTCCCCAAGGCAGCCACCATCTTCTTGTCCTCAAAAAGACCTACTTCACGTGGCAGTTTAAACAATTCCAAAGCGTCTTCTAGGCTGAGGTTTTCGATGAATTGCCCCTTTTTTAAACTGGCAAATACCTTTTCCTCGTCCTCATTGTCGCCAATCTGCACCAAAGGTCCAAACTTGCCCAATCGTGCAAAAATCGGTTTGCCCGACACGGGATGCACCCCCAGGCTACGGCTGGTGTTGATGTCCTGACGGGATACCTGCTGCGTTTCTTCCACACTCGTGTGAAACTTGCCGTAAAATCCGTCAATCATGTCCTGCCAATCCTGGCCTCCCGCTGCAATCTCGTCAAACTCCTTTTCCACCTTGGCCGTAAAGTGAAAGTCGATCACATTCGGAAAATGCTCCACCAAAAAGTCGTTTACGACCATGGCAATATTTGTAGGGAAGAGTTTGTTTTTCTCTGCTCCCGTAATTTCTGATTTGCTTGCTTCCTTGAATTGCCCACCCGAAATGACCATCTCCACGTAGTGACGCTTTGTTCCTTCGCGAGCCTCCTTATTGACGTAGTCTCGCTTTTGGATGGTGGAAATCGTGGGTGCGTAAGTCGAAGGTCGGCCGATGCCCAATTCTTCCAATTTTTTCACCAAGGAGGCTTCCGTGTAGCGTGGGGCTGGACGGGTGAAGGTTTCTCTTCCCTTCATTTCCTTGAGTCGCAATGCTTGGCCCACGGTCATCGGAGGAAGGAGTGAGGTGTTGCCACTTTCCTCATCTTCAGGCTCCTCGTCGGTATCTTCCAAGTACACCTTCAAAAATCCGTCGAAGGTGATCACCTCCCCAGTGGCCTGCAATTGCAGGGGGGAATTGGAAATGCCCACGGTGATGGTGGTGCGCTCTAGGGCAGCATCGCTCATTTGGGAGGCGATGGCTCGCTTCCAGATCAACTCGTACAAGCGCTGCTCGTTGCGGTCGCCGGAAACTTGGGCTGTGCCAAAATCGGTGGGTCGAATCGCTTCGTGCGCCTCTTGGGCACTTTCGTTTTTGGTAGCGAATTTTCGCTGGGTATGGTAGTTGGCTCCAAAAGCTTGTTCGATGGCGGACTTGGCTGCAGCCAAGGCATCTTGAGACAAGTTGGTGCTATCGGTACGCATGTAGGTAATCTTTCCCGCTTCGTAGAGTTTCTGGGCCACCTGCATGGTTTGGGCCACAGAAAAATACAACTTGCGAGAGGCCTCCTGCTGTAGCGTGGAGGTGGTAAATGGGGCCGCAGGAGTCTTTTTGGCCGGTTTCTTTTCGAGGTTGGCTACGGAGAAACTCGCATCGAGGCAGTTTTTAAGAAATGCCTCTGCTTCGGCCTTGGTTTCAAATTTCTTCGGCAACTCGGCCTGGAAGGACTTTCCCTCGACCTCAAAGAGGGCGGTGATGCGGAAAGCAGACTTGGAATTGTGTGCTTCGATTTCTCGTTCGCGCTCTACAATCAAGCGAACGGCGACCGACTGCACACGTCCTGCAGAAAGACCGGTTTTAATTTTTTTCCAAAGAATAGGCGAAAGTTCGAAACCTACCAATCGATCCAAGATGCGTCGTGCCTGCTGGGCATTGACGAGGTCGTAGTCGATAGTTCGTGGGTTGTCAATGGCCTTTAGGATCGCATTTTTGGTGATCTCGCGGAAGACGATGCGCTTGCAATCTTGCTCCTCCAACTTCAACACCTCTTTTAAGTGCCAGGAAATGGCTTCTCCTTCGCGGTCATCGTCACTCGCTAGGTAGACCATTTCGGCATCCTTCACCAAAGACTTCAGATTTTTGATCACCTCTTTTTTATCTGCCGTCACCTCGTAGGTAGGTTTGAAGCGATTTTTGATGTCTATGGCCTTGTCGCCTTTCGGCAAATCCCGCACATGCCCGTAACTGGACACGACCTTAAAGTCCTTTCCCAAGTACCCTTCGATGGTTTTGGCTTTGGCGGGGGATTCTACGATGACAAGATTTTTCGACATAAAAGTGGAGTGTTAGGGAGTTGGCACCCTAAATGGAGGGCTAAAAATAGATGGGATTGGCTTCTCGTGCAAATTAATAAATGTAGGGACTACCAAATATATCGGGAAGGTAGGAGAATATAATTGAAATAGGGTGGAAATAGACTGCGCTTCGCTTCGTGAAATAAGGTGGGGATACGAATTGTATTTCCTATTTCTCCGAGCTTGCTCGGATTATTTCTATTCTATTTCTACTTTATTTCCCTTCAATTGAAATAGACTTCGCTTCGCCTGCCTGCGGAAGGCAGGCTACGTGAAATAGGGTTGAAATAGGAATTGTATTTCCTATTTCTCCGAGCTTGCTCGGATTATTTCTATTCTATTTCTACTTTATTTCAATCTTATTTCTCACCTAATCTCCCTCAGTACATCTCCCTCAGTACATCTGCCTCCGTATACCTCGGTGCTCCGCCTTTTTGTGTAGCGACGTAGCCGCCCAACTTGCAGGCAAAATCGATGATCTCCTCGGGAGATTTTTCCGCCAGGTACATCTTGATAAATCCACTCAAAAAGGCATCGCCTGCCCCAATGGAATCTTGGAATGACACTTTGTAACCGGGATGCTCCACCAAGGTGCCCTTCTGGTAAATGGCCGCACCCTTGGAACCGCGGGTAATGCAGATGATGGAAATTGGGTACTGCTGATCCAAGTAGTCACAAAGGCCCGAAATCGTGGCTTCCGTGCCGAAATGCTCGGCAAAGACTTCCAACTCTTCCTCGTTGATTTTGAGGATGTCCGTGTAGCCCAATAGCGTCTCAATTACGTCGAAGGAATAGTGTGGAGGACGCAAGTTGGCATCAAAAACCCGCAGGGTAGGGTGACGGAGCAACTTGAGTAGCGTGGCCAAACTTTCGGGATGGCGTGCTCCCAGCGTGCCGAAAAGGAAGGCGTCGGACTCTTCTACAATGCGGTCTTGCTCGGGGGACCAGGACAAAAAGTCCCAAGCCACGGGCTTCACAATGTCATAGCGCATGTTTTCGGGATCTCGGGTATCTACTAACACCTGAGATGTGGGCTGGTTTTCGTGCACTTGTACCAAATCCAAAGGGAGATCGAAGGAACGCAGGAAGTCGAGCAACTTTTCCCCGTCTGCATCCTTACCCACAGCAGAGATTAACCGGGTAGGAAGTCCCAATTGGTGGAGGTGTAAGGCCACATTCATGGGTGCTCCACCCGGCACCGCACCGGTGGGAAGGCAATCCCAAAGCATTTCTCCAAAGAGTACGACGGGTTCAGACATTGTTTTTTTGTAAGGCTTGTTGAATTTCTTCTAGGGATCTTCCCTTCGTTTCCGGCATCGCAAAGCGCACCCATGCCAACTGCACCACCATCATCAGGCAGAAAAAGGCGAAGATGTAGCCGGGGCCAAACTGGTTGGCAAAGAAGGGAAACACGTTGGCAATCACTGCTGCCAAGATCCAGTGGGTAAAGGAACCTAGGGATTGCCCATAGGCACGGAGTTCGTTCGGGAACATTTCAGCGATAAATACCCAGATCACCGATCCCTGGCCTACGGCATGGGAGGCGATAAATCCAAATACGAAGATGGGCAGCCAGAAACTTGGGATGCCAGGCCCGAGAAAATTGTAGGCCATCAAGGTCAGCGAGATGATGTAGCCGAAGGAACCGATGTACATCAGTTTCTTACGACCAATTCGGTCGATCAGGTAGAGTCCAAAGAAGGTAGCAAATAGGTTGACTAAACCGATGCCGATCGTGGAGATCAAGGCATTTTCTGTAGAGATGCCCGCCATCTCAAATACCCGTGGGGCAAAGTAGATGATCGCGTTGATGCCAGAAACCTGGTTGAAAAAGGCAATGGCGATGGCCAGCAGCGTGCAGGACAAGTACTGCGGGCGGAATAGGATGCCAAAGCCGGTGGATTGCTTGGCTTGGGTGGATTGGCTTTCGGCAATTGCCAAACGCAGTGTTTCTTCCACTCCTTCTGGATCGGTACGGGTGAGGATGGCTCGTGCTTGGGTCAAGTCATTGAACTTGGTAATCAACCAGCGTGGGCTTTCTGGAATGCGGAGTATTAATATAGTGTACAAGACAGCCGGGATGGCTTCCACCCCGAGCATCCATCTCCAGTCTTCGGGGATGCCGGCGGTGCCTATCCAATAGTTGGACACGTAGGCCATCACGATGCCAAAGACAATGTTGAACTGATACAAGGCTACGAGTAGGCCGCGACTTTTGGCAGGAGCGATCTCGGAAATGTACATGGGAGCCACCACGGAGGAGGCACCTACTCCCAGACCTCCCAAGAAACGGAAGAAGGTGAATGAAGTTACATCCCAGGCGATACCGGAGCCTACCGCAGAAATAAAATAAAACATCCCAATCCAAAAAAGGCTCTTTTTGCGACCCATTCTGTCTGCAGGGATACCACCGAGTAGGGCGCCGATCACCGTTCCATAGAGGGCAGAGGCAATGGCCAGTCCATGCACCCAGTCGTTTAATTTCCAGACCTCTTGGATGGCACGTTCGGCACCGGAAATCACGGCTGTATCAAAGCCAAACAAAAAGCCGCCTAGGGCAGCAGTGAGGGAAATCCAAAAGGCATAGGTTTTCGAAGACATGAGGCGGTCTGGGTTATTGAATCCACTAAACTAAGGAGAAGGACTAGATTTCAAAATAGAAGAGGCCATTTCTCTGGTTTTTCAAGAGATGTTGTAACCGAATCCGCTTCTTTTTCGTGTGGAGAATTGTGCCCTCAAATTTTGTATCTCTGTCAAAAACACAAAGACCGACACCGTAGTTTTTCCTATATTCGCAGGTGTATTTAAGGAGGTAGAAATCTCTTTTTCAAGCCTTGAATCCAGAATTGAACCCAAATCCATGACTTTACCAACTTCCAAGTACCAACCCCAGCACCACATCCGCATCGTCACGGCGGCCTCGCTCTTTGATGGGCACGATGCCGCGATCAACATCATGCGGCGCATCATCCAAGCCA
>CANGYY010000046.1 GCA_947458585.1 Cyclobacteriaceae bacterium
ACTCAAAAAAGAAATAAAAGAATACATCCACTACTACAACCATAAGAGAATAAAATCCAAACTAAATGGAAAAAGCCCGGTACAATACCGAGCTCTTTCTCTAAATTTAAATCATTCTTAATCCGTCCAACTTTTGGGGGCTAGTCCAAAATGCGGGGCTTTTTTTATGCCAATGCAGCTTGCAGATCGTCGACAAGCTTCTTAGCGACCGACTTGCTGTTTTTTTCGCGAGCAGCTTGGAAAACAGCGAGTGCCGTTTCACTCTTCGCTACCAGTCCCGAAGGATTTTGATCGTTTTGATAACTTCCCCAGCACCAGCTTAGCTCTGCTGCCAATTCTGGCTGAGCTAATTTTTCCAATTTCTCGATGACCGGAGCCACCACTTTTTCCATTTTGTTGGAGTTCATCGCAGTAATTATTTAGTTGGTTTATTTCTTATTGATAAACAAATGACTGAATTTATTTTCATTATTTCAAAATAAATTGATTTTTATTAATGATTTAATAATTTCAATCGATTTCATTACCCATTTAATCCCAGATTCGATAAATAATTAGGGCTTTCAAAGTCAAGATCTGCCGCAAAGGCAAGTCACTTGACACGAACAAATTAGCTTTCAATCTCCGGTAATTGTCAAAATTCTTTAGTAGTAGGTTTGGAAAAAATTTCAGAGAACTCTACCTTTGTACCATCAAAAGCAAGAACGATTGCTTTTGGATTATAATGACTGATGGTGTAACTGGCAACACGTCTGATTTTGGTTCAGAAGAGTCTAGGTTCGAGCCCTAGTCGGTCAACAAAAAAGACCTCCCAATTGGGAGGTCTTTTTGTTTATAGCCCCTTGAGCGGAACTGAATACCTTGGATTTATTTATACAAGCCGTTGAACAACATTTTGAAGGTGCCATGCGCCTGTCCACGGAAAGTAATCTCTGGACCAAAAGCATACAACTTGCCTTTGCCCACCTGCGCTTCAAACGCAGTCACTCCCTGCTTCAAGTATTGCTGCCCCCATGCCCAACCACTTCGCAAAGGAGGAGCAGATCCAAACCATGCCAAGGGCTTCACTCCTAAACGGGCAGCTTCAGGACTAAGTCGGAAGACAGGACTATTATTAAACAACACATCTGCTTTCGCCCCCATACCAAAATTAATGGGAGCTGATTGGTCCACTTGCATTTCCAAAACACTTCCAGGAATGTAGAATTTTTCTCCACTGAGGCCTCTTTCTTTTCCATTGGCTACCTCCACCAAGGCATTGGTAACAGGAAGCCCTAAATGGTTGGCCAATGAAGTAGCAGCACCTGCAGTGAGGATTTGCCCCCCATTTTCCAGAAAAGCCTTCAAAACAGGGATTGATTTTTCTACCGAAAGCCTTCCCAACATGGAATGGTACTCCGCTGGAATATCCTCCTTTTTAGGTTGTGCACCGGCACCATAGCCTCCAGAAGCACCAGGCATGCCCGGGCCAATAAAGAGCAAGACATCGTACTTTTCGTTGAGATTACCCCCGTCGATCTCCAAAGGAAAGACCTGCGCATAATCGAAATGAAACTGCTCCAAGATCCATCGCGTCCAGCCCGATGGCATGGAACCTCCATAGTAATCGTATAGTCCAATCCGTGCTGGCTTGATTTCTTTAGCCCCAGCAGGCATGCCTCGAGCCGCCACAGGATTTAATCCATAGTTTTTTGCTGCTTGCTCCAGGATTTTCTTGCCTGCATTGGGTACGTAAAAAGAACCCGCTGGACTTGATCCTACTGCAGATTGGGTTCGGTACACCTTCACCTTTCCTTTCAGTAAATCATTGACCGCCTTGAAGGAATCATTGACCCGTGCATCTAGGAAATAGCCAGAAGCCGAAGAGGACAATACCGATGCCTCAGGCACGAGTAGCTGCCCATAAGGCATTGCTTCAAAGGGTCCTTCAAAGCCTTCCATGATTCGATCTACCTCTATCCCCATCTGGAAGGCTAGTGTCCAACCCGCTGCATCGTAGGGGCGAACAGGAGGGCCTCCTGGGTATTGGAAATCATTGGGATGATCCTGTGGCTCAAACATATCGATCACATGCGGACGAAATGCCTGTGCCGTCTTTACGATATAAGATCCCTTGGGGTAGGATTTTCCAGCCACCGTGAAATCACTGCTTGCCTGATGCACCAAAATACCAGACTTAATCAGGGCATTCAAAAACTTAACAGCCGTCGGAAAGTCTGCCTGATCGGCAGACAGGATGTATCCTCGAGGATCTCGCTTTTCAGGATCAGCATAGACCGAGTCGTAGAAGGCCAAAGGAATACCTGATCTATTGCCAAAATAGGCTTCCTCAGGATCATCTGCCGCCTTCTTCCCTTTGCTTGCATCATAAGCATTTTGAATATCCTGAGCATACTTGGGATAGCGGGTCCAGGTATCTGAATTGCCCCGATCGATGGACTTTTTACCCATCAAGTAAAAATTGTACAGCAACTCATCCCCATGGCGAACTGCATGATTCAGAATTGCATAATTCATGGAGACTGAATAGTCGATGGAGGTACGGAAAGACCAAGGACCTGGAGTTACTGGAAAAGGGTTACCATTGTTTGGGATCAAACGATCCGGTACCAAAGGAATGGAATACGGGGATGGATCTCCCACAATTTCCGTCAAAATCCCAATCATGTTGTGGTAATAAGGAGTGGTACGCAAGCCCCCATTCCACCAGGTAGAAAACACCGATCCGTCCAATCGAACAAATCCTGGCTTGTCTTCTTGATGCAGACGATTGATCATCGCTGCTCCTACTGCATCCAAACTGGTAATGATCAAGGGATCAAAGACATGGTTAAACGGATCTCGGTAAGGAGGCCCCGCTACCACTGTTCCTGCTGGACCAGACTGATGGTGATTGTAAATGATTTGTGGCATCCACTCCACATATTGCTGGAGGGAAATGTTGGTAGATTCCTGCATGTTGTTCATGAAGAAATCTCGGTTATTGTCGTGCCCTACATACTTCTGGTAAAGCACTGGGATATTCTTGTTGCGCTTGGTCTTTTCCGAAGGAAGCATGTACCAATTGGACATGATCTCCATGCCATCAGGATTGACATGAACCAAGAGAATGATCACCTCGTCCAAGATGCGAAGCGTTTCTTCATCGTTCTTTGAAGCCAATTCATACAAGGTCTCAATGAGTTGCTGCGCACCCACCACCTCATTGGCATGCAATCCCCCATCAATCCACACAATGGGTTTGCCTTGATTTGAAAGGGCTTTCGCCTCGGCTTCAGTGATTTCTGCTCTTCCCAATTTGCGGGAGATTTCTTGGTAGCGCTCCAAATCTGGGAAGTTCTTCGGGGAGGTGATCACCAAGAGGGGTTGCTCTCGTCCAAACTCAGTTTGCCCGATGCTTCTGTATTCCACCCGATCGGAGAGTTCAGCCACTTTCTTGAAATAGGCTTCCGTTTGGGTGAAATTGGCAAGCATGTAAGGATCGCCAATGGTAAATCCGAAATGCTCCTTGGGAGTCGGAATGGTCTGAGCTAGCAAGGCAATCGGCCCAAGCAAGGTCAGCAGGAAGAAAAGAACTATTTTTTTCATGAATGCAGTAAATTATACCTTCCCAATTTAACCCTTTGATTTGGAAAAAGACTGAAAATTAGTCCTGATATCCAATTTTTACAGGGTCGGAAAAATAGCAAAATGAATTGCTGAAATGAACTTCATAAGCGCCAAATGGCTCTCTCTTGCCAAAAAACGCATGAGTCAAACCCACCTCGAAATTTTTATTTTGACAGCAGTTTACAGAGCACAATCCTTTCCCCAAAATCATTACTTTTGTTTACCGATCCTTTTCCAACCTTTCCTTCAAACTCCCCTTGATTCCAATGTCCGAGGTAAAAATCTTTGCAGGCTCCAATAGCATAGATTTGGCACAAAAAATCGCCAAAAGCTATGGTAAAAAACTTGGAGAAATGACCCTATCCAAGTTCAGCGATGGGGAAATGTCCCCCAGTTTTGACGAATCCATCCGTGGCTGTACGGTATTCATCATTCAAAGCACCAACCCACCGAGCGACAACCTGCTCGAATTGTGCTTGATGATTGATGCCGCCAAGCGAGCCAGTGCCTACAAAGTCTGTGCAGTCATTCCATACTTTGGCTATGCCCGTCAAGACCGAAAGGACAGACCAAGAGTATCCATTGCCGCCAAACTAATAGCCAACATGCTGACCTCCGCCGGTGCAGACCGCGTGATGGCTTGCGATTTGCACGCAGGGCAAATTCAAGGTTTTTTTGATATCCCGTTGGACCATTTAAATGGATCTGCTATATTTGCACCCTATTTGAATACGCTTCGGCTCAAAGACATGATCTTTGCCGCTCCAGATGTAGGAGGTGTGTCTCGCGCTCGGTCTTTTGCGAAGCATTTTGAAGTAGAAATGGTAGTCTGTGATAAGCACAGAAAAAGAGCCAACGAGATTGCTTCCATGCAGGTGATTGGAGATGTGGAAGGAAAGGATGTAATTCTCGTGGATGATTTGGTCGATACTGCAGGAACCTTGTGCAAGGCTGCCCAAATCATCATGGAAAAAGGAGCCAATTCGGTACGTGCCATCGTGACTCACGGGGTGCTTTCTGGAAAGGCCTATGAAAACATTGAGAATTCAGTATTGGAGGAGTTAGTCATCACCGATACCATTCCCTTGAAGCAACCTAGTTCCAAGATTAGAGTACTGACTGTAGGAGAACTATTTGGTAAAGCAATTCATGCGGTAACCGGAAACACCTCCATCAGTTCCTTATTTATTTGAACCAATTTTAAATACACATACACATGAAAACACTAGAGATTATAGGGTTTAAAAGAGCAAATCTCGACAGTGCTGCTTTGAATGAAATCAGAGATGCCGGCAATGTACCCTGCGTGGTTTATGGACCAGGTATTCCTGATCAAGTTCATTTCTACTCCCCAGCGATTCTTTTCAGAGACCTGATCTACACACCTGAGGTGCACTTAGTAGAACTAAACATCGAAGGAAGAATCATCAAAGCGGTTTTGAAAGAAGCCCAATTCCACCCAGTAAGTGAGGTATTGCTTCATGCAGACTTCATGGCTTACACAGATGCCAAAGCAATCAAATTTGAAATTCCTGTGAAAATCGAAGGAAATTCACCTGGTATCGCAAAAGGTGGTAAACTGGAGTTTAAAACTAGAAAATTGAAAGTAAAAGGAATGGCTAAAACCCTTCCTGACTATGTAGTGGTTGACATCACCAACCTAGACCTTGGAAAATCTTTCAAAGTAGGTGAATTGAAGACCGAAGGATTTGAAATCTTGACTTCTCCGAACGTGTCTATCGTGACCATCGGTATCCCAAGAGCACTCCGTGGAAAGAAAGGAGAATAATTCCTAACTTTCTTCAACGAAAATCCTGCTCATTCCCGAGCAGGATTTTTTATTTTTACCCCATCGAACCCACATTCCATGAATTACTTACTTGTAGGCTTGGGTAACATTGGCCCTGAATACGAATTGACGCGACACAACATCGGTTTCCTTACGCTAGACCGCCTTGCAGACAAGGAAGGCGCCGTTTGGAAGAGCGATCGCCTCGCCTTCAAAACCGAATTCAAGCACAAATCACGGACCTTACACCTCATCAAACCTACCACCTACATGAATTTGAGTGGTAAGGCGGTGAATTATTGGATGAAGACCCTCAACATTCCGAAGGAAAACATCTTGGTGCTGGTGGATGATGTGGCGATCCCCTTTGAGAAACTACGCATGCGCCCCAAAGGAAGTGCTGCAGGTCACAATGGCCTCCGAAATATCGAGGAACTCTGCGGAGGGCAGGACTATCCCCGTTTGCGCATGGGTATCGGGGATAATTTTCCCAAAGGCAGGCAAGTAGACTACGTCTTGGGTCGATTTACTCAGCAGGAATTGGATGTACTTCCCGAAATCATGGATAAGGCCATCTCCATGGCCTTGGCATTTTGCACCGTCGGGATTGCACATACCATGACCCAATTCAACGATTGATTTTTTCATGAATTTGGAATTGCGACTTCCTCCACATTTATTTGTAAACCTTTCAGGTACTATTTTATAAAGAAGAGGCGAGAGATTAGGCTCTATGACCCTCTGGCAACCCACTCCAAAAGAGTAAGGTGCCAATTCCTACCCATTGCGGGAACTATAAATTGGCGTAACTCCCCCTACCCCTCTTTCAGTTCGTTCATTGCCTTGGGAAATTTCTTTCGAAATAGTTTCCTGAGTTACCTATTAAACGAACCGAGATGTCACACTTTGAAACGGATGCGATTCGCATCCAAGAGCGATCCAACCAACGCGAACATTCTTCAGCGCTTTACCTCAGCTCTAGTTTTGTATTTGAATCAGCCGAAGAGGCCCGAGCCATGTTTGCCGAAGAGGTGCAAGGCAATATCTACTCCCGCTACTCCAATCCCAACTCCTCAGACCTGATCGAGAAAGTATGCCGTGCCGAAGGCACGGAAGATGGCATTGCTACTGCTTCAGGGATGGCGGCCATGTTTGGAAGTATAGCCTCCCTACTGCAGCAAGGTGATCATATCTTGGCTGCCCGTTCTTTGTTTGGTTCCACCCACCAACTCCTCACCCGCGTATTTCCGAAATGGGGCATTACCTCCACCTACGGGGATATTTCCGACTATCAAAATTGGGACAAATTGCTGCAGCCCAATACCAAAATGCTTTTTCTAGAAACCCCATCTAACCCGGGTTTGGAAATTATTGACCTGGAGTGGGCGGGAAAATTTGCGGCAGCACATGGACTAATTTTGGTGGTGGACAACTGCTTTGCTACCCCCTACCTGCAGCAGCCAGCCAAATGGGGAGCCCATCTCGTAACCCATAGTGCCACCAAATACATCGATGGACAAGGAAGGGTACTTGGAGGATTGATCCTCGGAAAAAAAGAATTGATCGAAGAAGTACGCTTTTTTACCCGTCATACAGGCCCATCCCTCTCCCCCTTTAATGCCTGGATTCTATCCAAAAGCATGGAAACTTTAGCCTTACGTATGGATCGCCACTGCGAGAATGCAGAAAAGGTGGCACGCTACTTTGAAGGCAATGCCCAGCTTGACGCGGTCAACTATCCCTTTCTCCCTTCCCATGCCCAGCATGCATTGGCTCTCAAGCAAATGAAAGCAGGCGGAGGAATTATTACCTTGACTTTGAAAGGAGGACTCCCCAGAGCGCAACGCTTTATCGACCAGTTGAAGATGATCTCCATCACTCCCAATCTTGGAGACAGTCGCAGCATCGTCACCCATCCTGCCTCCACGACACACAGCAAGCTGAGCACAGAGGAGCGGCAAAAAGTGGGCATCACGGATGGACTGATTCGACTTTCCGTGGGCCTAGAGCATTACGAGGACATCATCCAGGATGTGGAACGAGCCTTGGAGCAATCCAAGTAAGCAAATCCTTAGCGCAGCGTATTCCGCAGGACTACAAAAGGCTTCCAAGGGCTGTTGGGCACTTGGTACAACTGGTCAAAGGCAAAGGTTCCGATCACCAGATCCTCGTCTCCATCCAAATCCAAATCCCCTTTGGTCAGCGTGAGCCAATGGTCTGCCAACTGCTCTTTTAAGATGTGTGGATGAAAGTCTCCAGAAGCTGCTTGCTTGAAGTAGATTAGATTTTGAAAAGAGATTTGTTTTCGATCTGGGAAAAAGGCAATGGTCACCACATCCACTTTTCCATCTTGATCAAAGTCCCCCAGCTCCAAGCCACTTGCACCATGCATGGGATAAAACCAACTTTCCTGGTAATCTCCGTTGGCATCACGCTCAAAAATACGCAGCCCATGATAGGGTTTGAAAATTTGACTTTGGTCCGCATTATCTCCATTCACTAGGACAATTTCAGGCTTTCGATCTCCATTGAGATCTTCAAAACGGAAATCACTGGAGCCGAAGGCTGGATGAAATGCCAGGAGCTGCTTTTCCTTAAATTTTCCCTGCCCTACATTTTCAAAGAGGGAAATCCCTTCTTTGGCCTGAGAAAATAAAACCATCAAGTCCAGGTCCCCATCCTCCTCATAATCCACTGCAATGGATCGCCTCGCTCCTGGATCTGGCTTTAAAATCACTTCCGTGAATCCTTCTCCCTTACTTAAAAAAATACTCAGTTTGCCGAGGTGATTTCCAAATTGACAAAGCACGTAATCCTTCTTTCCATCTCCGTTCCAATCCGCCACTTCCATGTCCATGGGACGCATCAACTGATCGATTCGAGGGGTCTCTTCCCAGCGCTTTGCATTCAATGAATAGGTAGACAAAAGGCCAATGGAGTCGTTGGAAGGATCCATCTTTCCCATGGATAACAAATCAAAGGAGTTCGGAGTATTCCAAATCAAGTCTACCGGAGCAACTCGTGTGGGTAGGGAATCGAGTTGCTTGAATTTATTCTTTGAATCCAATCGGTACAAGGCCCGAAACCGATGACCTACCCACAAATCTCCCGTCTGTGGATGAATACGAAGTAAAGTCGTCAAACTGGGACGGATGCCTTTAAATTCTGGAACTTCTAATTTGAAACCCGGAATTCCAAGTTTGGGAGCCTCTTTCTTGGCCTGCAGCAGTAAAGTATCTGGAGCATTTTCCAAATAGTAGGCTTCTAGTTTTTCCCAATTTTCACGGGTGATGTAGGGAGTCTTGGAATAAACACCTTCAGGAACCCCTTCATCTTCAGGCAAAGCCGTTCCAAAATCCTCCTCCAAATACAAGCCCATGCGCTTACGCATATCGGGGAGCAGCGTGACCCATGTCTTTTTATCCAACACCTTAGGGTCTGGCATCAGGTGACAAGCTGCACAATAGCCCTTAGCCAATTGCTCACCCGAAAGGTTTAGATCCGACTGGGATAGTTGGTAAAGACTGGGAGGAGGCTGCTTTCGCTCTGAAATCGGTTCACAAGCCCAAGCCAACACGACCACAAACACAAGACCCCAAGCTAGGCGCATCATTGATTTAGAGAATAGATTTAAATTCGTGTACCAGTTGAGGGTCGATGCCAAAATTTAGGCTGAAATCTAAGGGAGCACCCGCAAAAGAAAGACCTGGCTTGACAAATTGATTATCCGCTGGCTTGGCCAACTTACAGGAGGCATGCACCTCTTTCAGATAGCCTGATTCCTTCAATCGAGAGACATGAACTGCCTTGAGCCCTCCACCCGGAAGGATGATGATCCGCTCTTTGGCTTGCTCCAAAAGGGCCATTACCTGATCCAATCCTTCCGTGAGGGTGTTTTCTCCTCCTGAAGTGAGTACGCGTTGAAAGCCGAGTTGGATGATTTTCTCTAAGGAACCCGGAAGATCCGCCGCTGCATCAAAAGCCCGGTGAAAGGTACAAGGTCTGGATTCGGCAGCTCGCAACAAGGATTCACAAGCAGCTTCATTGACCGAGCCCTGGGTATCTAATGCTCCAAATACAAATCCATCCGCTCCCAAATCACCTAAAAGTTGGATATCCTGCTTCATGACCAGCAACTCCTTGGAAGAATAGACGAAATTTCCTCCACGAGGTCGAATCATCACAAAAATGGGAAGATCGACTTCACGCTTCAAGAAGCGGAGCATTCCTGCACTGGGTGTTTCTCCCCCTTCGGGAAAATTAGAACATAGCTCTAAGCGATCAATACCGAGCTGTGCGGCCTCCAGGGAAGCCTGTAAATTGAATACGGGAGCTTCTAAGAGAATACTCATGCCTTAAAATGACTAGCCGCATCAATCAATACATTGCCAGACTCGGTGGCCTGGGCATAATTGAATCCCGGATGAACTGCATAAGCACCCACTTCACCGTCCTTATTGATGGCCAAAAAGCCTGCTTGAATGTCTTTGATATTTTTGTTTTTGGCTACCAAGCGACGAACTGCCTCCTCACATGCGGCTTGAGGACTTCTCCCCTGACGCATCAGCTCCACAATTAAAAAACTACCGCAGATTCGAATGATGGATTCTCCTAGGCCAGTCGCTGTGGCAGCACCAACCTCATCGTCAACAAATAGCCCAGCACCAATGATGGGACTATCGCCTATGCGTCCATGCATCTTGTAAGCCAAGCCACTGGTAGTGCAGCTTCCCGCTAATTTTCCTGAAGCATCCAATCCAATCATTCCGATGGTGTCGTGATTTTCCACATTGATAATCGGTTTATACTGGCTAGTCACTTTCCATTTATCGTATTCTACCTGCGCTTTGGGACTTAATTTTTCCTTTTCCATCGGGAAGCCTTGTGCTATGGCAAACTGACGCGCTCCCTCTCCCGCGAGCATCACGTGAGGGGTTTTTTCCATCACCGCTCTCGCGAGGGAAATGGGATGCTTGACTTGTCTGACAAAAGCCACTGACCCACAAGATCCGTCTCCAAGCATGATGGAAGCATCTAGGGTGGTAATCCCTTCCCGATCAGGCAAACCTTGAAGGCCTACAGATAGGTTTTCTAGATCCAATTCGGTATTCCGAACCCCAGCTTCTACCGCATCCAAGAGACTCCCCGTTTCCTTCAATTTGGCCCAGGCATCCGCATTGGCAGGAATCCCATGATTCCAAGTTGAAAGGATTATTGGTTTGGTTCCTGCTGCTTTTTTGACAGGAGTTGCTTGTGCTTCCAGGGTGGATAGCCCGGGTATCAATAGGGCGGAGCCCAACAAGGATTGCTTGATAAACTTTCTTCTTTGCGACATGGGTTGTACTTTAGAATCTGGAAGACAAATTATCAATTTTGCTCCAAATTACCCCTTCCTTTTATCAAATCTCCCAAGAAATCCATGAGACCCTACATCCTGAAAGAAGCCAGTTGGAAATCACTCCAAACTTTTCGCTACGAACTTGCCGTATTGCCCTGGGGAGCTACTGAGGCCCACAATTACCACCTTCCCTACGGCACAGATGTCTATGAAGCAGATGCGATTGCGGCAGAAGGCGCTCGGAAGGCCTGGGAAAAAGGCCATAAAGTAGTCGTCCTTCCTACTGTCCCCTTTGGCGTGAATACCGGGCAATCGGATATCTACTTGGACCTCAACCTCAATCCGAGTACGCAATTGTTGATTCTTCAGGACCTGATTGAAGTGTTTCAGCGACAAGGCCTCAAAAAATTATTGATTTTGAATAGCCATGGAGGAAATAACTTCCAACCCATGCTACGCGAATTGGGATTGAAATACCCAGACATGCTCCTATTCACCTGCAACTGGTTTCAGGCGCTCGATAAGTCTGCTTATTTTGAAGAAGGAGGTGATCATGCAGACGAAATGGAAACCTCCTTGATACAATACTTACATCCTGAACTGGTCGCTCCCTTAGCGGAGGCGGGTGATGGAACGGAGAAAAAATCAGTCATCCGAGGCATTCGTGAAAAGTGGGCCTGGGCCGAGCGCAAATGGTCTGAAGTATCCGAGGATACGGGCATCGGGAATCCAAAAAAAGCGTCTCCGGAAAAAGGAAGACGCTATTTTGAAGATGTAACAGACAAGATCTCAGACCTGATCGGCGACATTTGCCAGGCTAAGGCAGGAGATTTGTACCGTTAATTACTTGGGTAAAGGAAGGGCGCTTGCCTCTCCTTTATAGTTGATTTTTGTGGCCGATTTTAATCCTAGAGGCAGGTGGAGGGTACGGCTGGATTGCGAACCAAAGCCTGCGCCATAACTTGTATCTATCCGTTGCTTTTTGCCGTTGGCAAGCACCAACTCCACCGCCATCGCATCGGCTGGAACCTGCAAGAGACTAGTCCCTTGTTGAAACTTAGCTGCAAAGGCCAATAGTTTGGATCTGTTTTGCGATGCGATATACAAGGCTTCCCCATCCTTTCGTGCAAGTTTGACCAAGGCCTTGGCATCCCCAGGAACTACAAAGCCACTTTCTCTTGCAGGAATGGAGGTGAAACCTCCTTTCCCATCGCCAACAAATACCCAGCCTATGGAGGCATCAAGCCTTCCAATAAATACTTCATTGCCGTAATCATTTCCGACCTGAATGAGGTCAAGGAACCCATCTTGATTGATATCTTCAGCTAGCATTCCATTCATCGGTGCCAACTGCGCTTGCCAGGGCAATTCATGAAGGGTAAACTTTCCGTTCCCTAAATTCTCTACCCAAGCAGAACGATCGTAATTCCCAGTGAGTACGCGTGCATCCTTCTTCTCTTCTTCGGTGAAGAAGGTTTGCTCTGTACTCAAAGCAAAGTATTTGTAGCGATCAAATTTTCGTCTGAACATGGGGCTTTGTCCAATCAAATCATCCCAAAAATGCGTGGGATAGGCTTGGTAATCCCCACCAATTTTGGATTTGTAATAGGCAAAGGACACAGGATCTACGGAGCCATTGGCATCAAAATCTTTTGCGTAGACCTTGTAAGGACGGGCAGCAGAAGGATGAAATGGATTGTTGGCGCCAATATTCCCCACCACCCAATCCGAGTCTCCATCCTGATCCAAGTCGGCAGAGATGATGCTATTCCACCAGCCGCTGAATTCTTCCAGGCCAGTTGCTTTGGCTAGTTCAAAGCGCTTCCCCGTATTCAGAAACAGCGTAATCGGCATCAGTTCTCCTACCACTACCAAATCTACCATTCCATCGCGATTCACATCTGACCAAAGGGCATCCGTAAGCATCCCTAAGTTATCCAATTCAGGAATCCAAGTTTTGGTTACATCAGTCAACTTGCCGTTCTCGTTTTTCAAAAGGAAAGACTTCTCAGGGAGCGGATACTGTCCAATGGGCGCACGTCCACCAACAAATACATCCACGAACCCATCTCCATCGAAGTCTGCCCCACGTACCACCGAACCATTTCCTACCGCGATGGAGGAACTAGGATCCAACTTAAAGTTGCCTTTTCCATCGTTGAAATATACCCGGTCCTGGTATTCTGGAGCTCCAGACACAAATTCAGCACTGCCTGATAGCAGGTACAAGTCCAAATCTGCATCGTTATCCAGATCTACTAAGAGCACACCCGTCACCTCTTGGGTGATGCTTTCTCCAGCAGGAAGGAGGTTTTTTTGGGTAAAGGATCCATTCCCGTTTTGACTGTACCAAACTGGGGCAAATCCGGAAGAAGAACCAACCACCAAATCCTCTCTCCCATCTCCATTCAAATCACCCACCGCAAGTGTAGGCCCATACTGGGAGAGTTTATGAGGAATTGTTCGCTGGATGTTGTAATCGATTTTATCTACCTCCTGATGTACATAGCTGATACCTAAAGAATCAGAAACTTCCGTAAATGCTTGGTTTCTTTTACCCAAAGCAGCTAATGCAACTGCTGCAGTTCCTGGATTTGCTTGGGCGTAGGCAATTTTTACTACTTGATTGGCTGGAACTTGCTTTTGGGAGCTGACTTTTCCATCCGCCCACTTCACCAAGACTTCATCTACCACCGCGGCAGAATCCAAGCCAAAATGAAGGACAGGCTCGGTGGAAGACATGTAGCCCCGAACGACCTGCATCTCCTGGTAGCCCAATTTTCCATTCCCAAACTTCACCCAAACCTTAGCGCCTAGACCATCTGCATTGTTTTTTGGGCCTTGTAATTTGATGCGTAGGTAATTTGGTTTTTTCTCCTGCTGATTCAGTGTATTTTCAAAGACAAAGGCCGGATCATTGATGTTGTTGACCACGTAATCCAAATCTCCATCCAAGTCCAAATCCAAGATTACTGCTCCGTTAGAGAAGGATGGTTGACTCAATCCCCAAGCTTGGCCCACATCTTCAAAAGCAAGGTTGCCTTTGTGCTTGTAGGCATAGTTTGGAATCTTTACGATCGGAATAGAATCCAAGAGCTGCCGAGTAGAGGCAATACTTCCTACATCCGCACGGTAGTTGGCAAAGTCCTTGTCTGTAATGTCACGAGGAAATCCGTTGGTAACCAATAGGTCCCGATTGCCATCGTTGTCTATATCTGCAAACAAGGGAGCCCAGCTCCAATCGGTTTGATAGACTCCGGCAAACATTCCTACCTCACTAAATGGAACACCAGGACCATTGTTGATGTGAAGCATGTTGCGCACATACTGGTACTCGTAGCCAAACTCCTCGTTATTGAGGTAGGTTTGGTAGACGTTTTTGCCAATGGTGGTTTTTTTGCGGTAGCTATCCTCGCCGAGCATGTCAATCGTGATCAGATCGGGAAGCCCATCGTTGTTCACGTCAGACATATCCGATCCCATGGAGAATTGGCTTTGGTGGCGCAACAAATCCTTGGTTTGGTTGGTAAAGGTTCCGTTTTGATTGTTGATGTAAAGAATATCGTTGGTGATGTAATCGTTGCTCACGTGGATATCTGGCCAGCCATCGTTGTTTACATCGCCAATCGCCAATCCCAAGCCAAATCCCTCGTATCGGATACCTGCTTCCAGGGTGACATTGGTAAAAGTGCCATCCCCATTATTTCGGTAAAAGGAATCATTGTTGACTGCAGATCCATCGGTGACTTTTGCTCTAAAGTTGGTGGGCTTCGCTGCCAATTGTTCATTGTTGAGTACATAGAGATCTAGGTCTCCATCCAAGTCGTAATCCAGAAATGCCGCCCCCATGGAATTGCCCGGATCAGCGATACCGTACTGGCTAGCCATTTCTTTGAAGCTTATTTTTCCTTGCGCATCCTTTCCTTGGTTCACAAAAAGAAGGTTGTTACGCTCACCCGGTCCTTTTTTCATGGCAGCTGCTACATAGATATCCGCCCAACCATCTTGATTGATATCTACCACTACAGCACCAGTACACCATTTATCTGCTGCGAGGATCCCAGCTTCTTCGGATACATCTTGGAAAGAAAATTCCCCTTGATTCAGGTACAGTCGATTGGCAACCTGGTTCCCTGTGAAAAAGAGGTCAGGTAATCCATTGTTATCAAAATCCGCGGTAGCTACTCCTCCTCCATTGAAAATGTATTCGTCGGTAAGGATATTGAAACTGTCCGTTTCATCAATTTGGTTATTGAAGTCAATTCCGGTCTCCTCGGGTGTCTTGAGCACAAAAAGTGTGTCTTCAGACTGACAGGAAACAAGCAGCAAACCAAGTGCTGTAGCAAGAAGTAGGGTGTAGAATCTCATCCAGGAAAGAAATAAACTAAGAAGTAGAAAAATAATACATTCCCTTGGTAAAAAAATGAGCCGAAGCGCATTGGGCAAAAAAAAAGAGAAGGTCGAATGACCTTCTCTTTAAGTACTATCTAATCAGTAGATTAGAAACCTGGGTTTTGAACCAAGATATCTTTACCTACCAAGTCAATTTGATCTTGAGGGATTGGAACCCACTTGAACTTATCGGAATACTTCGCTCCACCTAGGGCAGAAGAAAGTTTCACTCCATCATAAGCAAAGTAGTAATCCAATTCAGCCTGGGCAGTACCCCAACGCTGAAGGTCATAGAAACGGTGACCTTCCATACCTAATTCTAGCATACGCTCCATACGAACTGCAGTTCTAGCAACATCCTTATCTGTCCAAGCGGCAGTATAAGTACTGATCTGATAGTTGGCAGCATTGGAACCGTCAGCACGCTTCAAGAAAGAGTTGATCGCTCTTGTACGCACACGGTTTACATACTCACGCGCTTTTTCAGCACTACCTACTTCGATTTCAGCCTCAGCAGCAAGCAATAGAATGTCTGCAAAACGGATGATCATGAAGTTGATACCCGTATAACCAGGAGTCCAAGAAGAGTTGTCCTGGAAGGTACCAGACTCAGACTTCGCATAGATATACTTCTTAGGAGAGTAAGGACCTGCATTTGGCTGGTTACGGATCCAGGCTTGACCTGGGTGATTTTGCCAATCCAAATAAGGGATACCTCTACGACCTACAGTGTGGTCCAATCTTGGATCAAGTGTACCCGCATCAGGAGTGAAAGAAGCACCAGAAGCTACACCCATATCGTTTTTCACTTCGTTTGCAGCACTGTTGTAGGTTCTATTCAAGATAGGTAGTCCATTAACAGTTCTAAATGCATTTACGAAAGAGAAGCTTGGCTGGAAGAATCCACAGCAGTTACCTGGACCATCAGGACCGGTATTGTAAGGGAAGTTCAAGTCAAACTCTGGGTTTGCATTTGCTACAGAGCCAGTGTTGGCCGCAGACTGATAAGCCCAGATAGATTCCTGGTGGTTATCGTTCTTGCCACGGAACATGTCATCATAGTAAGGCACTAAACCATACTTAAAGCCGTTTGAAGTAACACCATTGGCAATTACATCATCAAACAAAGCTTTTGCTTTGGTAAATTCCTTAGTATACATGTACACTTTAGCCAAGTAAGACTTCGCAGCCCATACGTTCACTCGACCTACTTGAGGCTGAGTTGCAGGAAGCTTAGAGATAGCAAATTCTAGGTCAGCAATGATGAACGGCCAAAGCGGTTTGTCATTCTTCACTTTTTCTAGACCAGTCCCGTAATCTACAGTTTCATCCACATAAGGAGTCTTGTCGTAGTCACGAGCCAGTTCAAAGTAGAAGTGCGCTCTCAAGAATCTGGCTTGTCCGGAAAGACGAGCCTGGTCAGAAGCTGACACAGATGATCCTGCCTTTGCCAACAAACGCAATACGTTGTTTGCACGTGCAATACCTTCATAAGCTACGTTGTACTTTGCTCCGATATCACCACCTGCAGCATCATTTTCAAAACGCTGAATAGGGTTAATCGACGTAAAGTCACCTGGGTCAGTACCTTTATTGGCCTCACCACCTCGAATACTACCCCACACCCAGTTGGATGGGGATCCTAATCTGTTGCCACGTCCGTTTACTTGGGAGTAGGCCGCGATCAACGATGCATCAATACCAGCTAATGAAGAAAGCTGATTTTCAGACAATTGTCCAACCGGCGGGACTTCCAGAAACTCCTCGCTACAACTCACTGCTACGAGCATCGCTCCGGATGCAAGCAGGGCACCGATTTTTAATTTGAAATTGTTCATTTGTTTAATCAATTATAGTGTCTATAACTCGATTCAAATTTGATTGTTTGAGCTTAGAAGCTCAAATTAAGACCGAAAGTCCAACCTCTAGTTACTGGGTAGTTTCCTACGTCAATACCGAAAGTAGTATCGGCGTTACCACCTACTGCAGGATCCAATCCTTCATAACCTGTCAAGGTAAATAGGTTGTTCACAGAACCAAATACTCTCAATCTTTCCATTTTCAACTTCTGCAATACGCTTGCAGGAGCAGAATAACCTAGGGTCAAGTTCTGCAATCTCAAGTAAGATCCATCTTCCACATAGTGAGAGTTGGCTACGTTAGAGTTAGAGAAGTTAGACACACGCTCAACCACAGGGATGGTAGCATCCAAGTTTTGAGGAGTCCAAGCTTCAAGCAATCTTGCAGACTTAGCAGCACCTTCAAAAGTTTGGAAGAAGTCAGTGAACCAACGAGACTGGTTCCAGATTTCGTTACCAATTGAAGTATACAAGTAAGCAGAAAGGTCAAAGTTTTTGTAACCTAAGGTAAAGTTCATACCACCAGTGAAATCAGGAACTGGATTTCCAAGGAATACTCGGTCATCTGGAGTGATTTTACCGTCCTTATTTACGTCTTCAAACTTGAAGCGACCTGGAGCAGCACCATCTTGGGTAGCATGCTTAGACACATCTTCTGCATTGCGGAACAAACCAAGAACGTTGTATCCGAAGAAAGAAGAAAGTGGCTGACCTACCGCGTTACGGATTGGCTGAATACCTCTGTAAGAAGGGTTGATGGAAGTAATGAAACTCAAACCTGGAGAAAGAGCAACGATCTCATTTTTCAAGATAGATCCAGTTGCAGTTAACTCATAAGTCAAGTCTGTAGTCAAGTTACCTCTGGTAGTTACCAAAAGGTCCAAACCTCTGTTTGCCATCTCACCAATGTTTACTGCTGGAGGAGCAGCGTTGCTACCTGCAGTCAATGGAATTGGAACGGTGAACAACAAGTCCTTGGTGTCTTTTCTCCACCAGTCGAAGATTACATCCAAACGACCATTGTAGAAGGTACCATCAAAACCTACGTTTTGAGTGATGGCAGTTTCCCACTGAGCGTTCGGGTTACCGATACGAGATCTTCTGAAACCAATTACCGCACCTGAGTTAGATCCAGTGATATCGTAAGAAGCTGATCCTACATCACCTGCAAACAAAGAATATTGGTTGTTTGGATCTACGTTGTTGGAGTTACCCATTTGTCCCCAACCACCACGGATCTTCAAATCGTCGATCCAAGTAGCGCCTTGTAGGAAGGATTCAGAAGAAACTCTCCATGCTGCAGAGAATGCAGGGAATACCCCGTATCTCGCGTTGGCACCGAATCGAGAAGAACCGTCACGACGAACTACAGCACTCAAGATGTACTTGTCATCGAAGGTATAACGAACCTGACCGAAGTAAGAGTTGAAGTTAACTCCTTTGAACTGGTTAGAGTTTACCTGACGAGTACCTACTGGCAAGTTAGAGATGGTGATGAAGTCAGGGTCTGTAGAGAACGGATTCTGACCTACCGCATTAATTCCTTTACCTGCACCTGAGTTCAAAGCTTCTTGACCTAACAAGACATTGAAGTCATGCTTGTCAATTTTCTTCTTGTAAGACAAGGTGTTGGTAAATGTCCAACCAAAAGAGAATCCAGCTCCTTCATCGTAACCGAATGCAGAGTTGTTTTCTGAGTTTTCATACTGAAGTCTAGAATAACCCCAGAAGTAGAAGTTGTTGTACTGTCCACCTGCGGAAGTTCTGAAAGTCAAGTCATCGATGATGTCCCACTCTGCATACACGTTACCGAAGGCATTCGCGTTGAAGTTTCTATTGTTTAACTGTCCATCACGAGAAGCAATTGGGTTTCTTGGGTTGTTAAAACCTCTAGAAGCAGTACCTGCATAGCCACCAAACTCATCGTATACTGGGATGATCGATGGCATACGGAATGCCTGAAGGATGTCGTTTTCGTCCGCAGAAACACCTCGTCCACCTGTTCCACCAGTCTGACCCAATACCTGACGGTAAGTTGCCTGGAAGTTTTGGCCAACACGGATGCGGTCAGTTACGTCAAACTCAGAGTTTGCACGCAAAGAGTATCTTTTGAAGTTGTTACCAATCATGATACCTGCTTGCTCCTGAATACCAAGTCCTATGTAGAATCTGGAAGTTTCAGAACCACCATTGAAGCCCAAAGAGTGTCTGTTCAAAGGTGCAAAACGAGTCAAAGCATCATACCAGTCAGTTCCTTCACCTGTTGCGGCTTTGGTTAATTGACGGATAGAACCTGCAGCTGGGTTGGTGTTGTACCACTCACGCTGCTGATCAATCTGTGCCTGAGTCAAAGGACCTGGCTGACCAGACAATACACCGAATGCTCCCGTAGTTGGGTTTCTAGTGATTAAGCTCAAATAGTAAGGCATTACTGGAGTAGTACCTGTACCGAATTGTGGGTGTCCATAAGCTGGAGCACGGTTTTGCAAGGCAGCTGTGTTTTTCTCAGCCAACCAAGTGATATCCGCATAACCTTGTGGATTCAACATGTCCAAACCAGTACCTGGATCGGTTGTACCGTACATACCGTTGTAATCTACGCGCAATTTCTTGTCTCTAGCACCACGCTTGGTAGTGTAAACGATAACGCCGTTAGCAGCACGAGCACCGTAGATAGAAGCTGCTGCAGCATCCTTCAATACAGTAGTAGACTCGATATCGTCTGGGTTCAAGAAGTCGGTAGAAGAAGTTGGCAATCCATCCACAATGTACAAAGGCTCGTTACCACCGAAGGCACCGAAACCACGTACACGAATGATAGAAGAAGTACCTGGCTGACCGTTGGTAATTACAGTTACACCAGAAACACGACCTTGAAGGGTCTGCTCGATGTTACCTGTAGGGATTACTGTCAA
>CANGYY010000047.1 GCA_947458585.1 Cyclobacteriaceae bacterium
ATAGATGCCTATATTCAACAAATTGGAATTGGAAAGCGGATAGACATAAAAACATTACGAAAAGACCTGGCTATAGAGCATAATGCTGATTATACTTGTCCTGTAACTACAGGAATATTTTTGCGAATTGTGGCAGAAGCTAACTATGAAAAATTACAACATGGAAAACGAGTAGAAGAAATCACACCCTTTTGGAGAGTGATTGAACCGAAAAGTGTATTGGCCAAGAAACTCACATTTGGCCAAGAATTTTTACTGCAACAAATTGAAAAAGAAAGTAAAAACTGAAAATTGGGATTTATACTTTTTCCCCAAGCCTACAAGTTGTTTTGTTCGAAGTTCAACCCTTCAGTTTCCTAATAGTCACCTACTCAATCATCGCATTACAGCTGCATCTTTCGTTTGTAAGGGGAGCAAAACAAAACCCGATTCGCTGCAGCAGGTCGGGTTTTTTTGTGCCCTATTGGGTCCCGATGCAACGAAGTCAAATCGGGAAGCCCAATAAATTGACTTAAGAGTTGACCTCTTACAGCGGGCTAAAGTTTATCAAAATTTAGATGGTATCTGGTAGACCGTCCTTGCCCCTGAACAATTATTGCACCTACCTGAACAAGATCTGCTAGATGTCTTGTAGCCGTTGCTTTAGACACACGAGTTAATCGACTGTATTTAGATGCAGTCATACCGCCTTCAAATCCTGAAGGTCCTTCAGAAAACATCCGTTGAATCACTTTAAGCTGAATGGGGTTTAATTGCTTCGAATATTGATCAAAATACTTCGATTTCACGAGTGTGAAATCGACCGTTTTTTGAGCAAACTTTAGCCCTTCAACGATGATGTTGACGAAGTATCTAATCCATTCAGTTATTTCGTTACTACGTTGGGCCTTTTCAAGCTGCCTGTAGTATTCGTTTTTGTTTTGTTCAATCGTGTAGGACAAACTGGCCAATCCAGGGTAACCCGTGGTTTGCGCAAGTGCCTTTTCGGCAATTGCACGACCAATCCTACCGTTACCATCTTCGAAAGGGTGTATCGTCTCAAAGTACAAGTGGGCTATTGCGGCACGCACCGGTGCGTGGACAAGGGCATTAGGTCCATAAGGCGCGGTGTCATTAAACCACTGTATAAATGCATTCATCTCGTCTTCAAGATTAGCCGATGGCGGTGCTTCAAAATGCACACGTTCAAACCCAATGGCTCCGGATACAATCTGCATGGGCTCCTGGTGTGTTCGCCAACGACCTATTTCCAACCTTTTTTCATGTGCTAGTAATGAAGCGTGCCATTCTAGTAACATGGCTTTTGAGAGGGGTAAATCAAAAGTTTTTCGAGCCGAAACTAAGACTTGAGCAATACCGACTGCTCTTTGGTCTTTACTGTGCTCACGAACGTCTAATCCGAGTTGTTTCCGAATGGAAGAGGCCACATCAGCCCTACTGATAAACTCGCCTTCAATCTCCGAGGTTTTTATCGCTTCAGAAATCAGAAGTTCACTAATGGACTCTTCACGCTCCACCTCTTTTAAACTCCTCAGCGCACCTTCTAACTTACCCGCATGCTGTAAATAGAAGAATAGCAACTCCTCAATTTCATGGATGCGATAGTGGAAGTTAGGCCAGTCTTGTTGTTGCCAATTATACCTCATGAGCCGATTCGGATTTATTTACGGCTCAAATATAGTAAAATAATGAGCCGATTTAAACTAATTAGCAACTCATCAGCTAGTGTAAGGCTCCCTAAATTGAACCATTCAAAAGTTTATCCTCAATTGGGTCCCGATGCAACGAAGTGAAATTGGGAAGCCCAGGAGGGGGAGCAAGCGGACGGGACGGATCAGGAGGCTATCGGATTTAGATCTGCTTCATCTGCGTGAGAAAGAAAAAAAAGAATGGCTCGCAAAGACGCAGAGACGCAAAGAGCCTGGCGGATAGGCAGGCTTTTTTGTGTACTCGATTGGGCGAGAAGTTTATCCCGATGCAACTAAGTGAAATCGGGAAGCCTAGTAGCCGGTTTTATGATTTTTAGACAATTTTAGTTGGTAAGTATACCCGTGATATTCAGTTGGTGCCATGAATGTGCCAAGAGTTGGGTTTATTCGAACTAGTTTCAACTTTTTAAAGTGAGAACTTCCTATTGACTATCTAAAAGCGAATACCCATCTTTAACTTCCAAGTAGTTCGAAAAAAGGGGTACTTACAAATTCTATAATCGCCTGATCAAATGACACCTACCAAATTTTCAGCCCCTACAAAAATCATTCTTTTCCTTTTGCAATTTATAGCTATTGGCGCTTTCGCTCAATCTACCCTTCAAAGTCCTAGTTGGAATGTAGAAAATACAAGACGCGATGCTAGCCCAGTAAAGATTCATGTCAAAGAAGGCACTTGGATGAATCTCGATATAAGTCCTGATGGATCAGTTATCGTATTTGATCTACTCGGTGATATCTATTCTATTCCTGCATCTGGGGGCATTGGAACTCCCTTGACTTCAGACTTAGCTTGGCAGATGCAGCCCTCTTTCAGCCCTGATGGCAAGCATATTGTGTACACTTCAGATGAAGGCGGCGGGGAAAATATTTGGATTATGGATGTTGATGGCGGCATCAAGCGTGCTCCCTCTTCAGAGACTTTTCGGATGGTTAACTCCCCTGCTTGGAGTCCGGATGGTAAGTCCATAGCCGTGAGAAAACATTTCACAGGAACAAGATCTTTAGGAGCCGGAGAAATATGGGCGTATCCATCCGCTGGTGGAGATGGAATAAAGTTGACCTCGAGACCGAATGAACAAAAGGATATGGGGGAGCCTGCTTTTTCTCCAGATGGTCGCTACGTGTATTACTCTCAAGATGTGACTCCCGGAGCTATTTTCGAATACTCAAAGGACAGCGAAAAAGGAATTTATGCAATCAAGCGCTTGGATCTTCAATCTGGAGAAATTGAAGTAGTACTCAGTGGTCGAGGTGGAGCCATCCGCCCTACGCTGTCTCATGATGGATCCAAACTAGCGTACATCTCCAGAATTGATTTTCAGAGTACACTATTTGTTTATGATCTGCAGACGGGAAAGAAAACTGCGGTTTATCACAAACTCGATAGAGACAAGCAAGCAGCATGGGCCATTGATGGCGTTTATCCTGCAATGTCTTGGACACCAGATGATACCGGTATCCTGTTTTGGGCCAATGGTCAAATCAATCGTGTTCAGGTCGAATCAAAAATTGCCACCACTATTCCCTTTGAAGTGAGCCGAGAAAAAATCCAAAATAAGACACTCCGGTTTACTAAAAACATTGATGAAGAGAATTTTGAAGTAAAAATGCTTCATCATGTGGAGGTGTCTCCTGATGGAAAACAGGTGGTTTATGAGGCTCTAGGTTACCTTTATTTGAAGGATCTACCCAATGGAACACCTAGAAGACTTACCCAACAAACAAGCTATTTTGAATATGCGCCAAGTTTTTCAAGGGATGGGAAAAAGATTGTTTACAGTACTTGGAATGATCAAGAACAAGGCAGGGTCCAAGTGATCAATTTGAGTACTAGTGAAATTAAAAATCTCTTGAATGTGCCAGGGAAATATACTGAACCTGCTTTCTCTCCAGATGGAAAGACCGTAGTCTACCGCAAGTTTAAAGAGGAAAACTTGTTGAACCCTGAATACAATTTGGCAACGGGTATTTACCAAGTTTCTGCTGAAGGGGGTATTCCAAAATTCATTACCTCAAAGGGGCATTTGCCTCATTTTGCAGATCGAAATGATCGTATTTACCTACACTTGGATGGTGAAATACCTAGTTTGGCCCGGGTTGATTTGGAGGGAAAGGAATTCAAGACGCTTTATACAATCAAGTATGCAACTGAATTTAAAATGGCTCCTACTGGTAAAGAACTTGCTTTTGTGGAGCATTATCGGGTCAAAACTCTTCCTTTTGTAGAATCAGATAAGCCGATAGTAATCACACACGCAGATTCTTTACCTCAGGTAAAAACACAATCAATTTTAGCGGGAACGAACATTAGCTTTAGCCAGCTAACCAACGAAATCCACTGGAATCTGGGGCCAAATCTTTACAGCAATTCAACCCAAAACCAGGAGAAAATCAAGGAAACATCGATCAGCTTTTCGCAGCCTATAGCTAAACCAACGGGAGTTCTGGCATTGGTAGGCGGACGAGTGGTGACCATGGAAGCGGATGAAGTAATTGAAGATGGCGTGGTCCTAGTTGAAGGCAATCACATCCTAGCAGTTGGAAAAAAGGGAGTGGTAATCATTCCCGCTAATGCAACTCGTATCGATCTAAAAGGAAAAACACTGATTCCAGGGATCATCGATACGCATGCCCATCAGCCCAATGGAACCAACGGTATTATTCCACAGCAAAACTGGAGTGCTTACGGCACGCTAGCCTTTGGAGTGACCACCATTTTTAACCCAAATACCTTTACTGAAGAAGTGTTTGGGGCAGCAGAAATGCAAAAAGCTGGACACATACTATCTCCGCGGATTTTTTCAACGGGAATGTCCTTGTATGGTGCGTATGAGCCAGGGCATACAGCCCTTGTAAATGGAATTGACGATGCACGCTTTCATATGGATAGATTAAAGCGCGTGGGTGCATTTGCGATTAAGATGCACCATCATCCCAGAAGAGAGCAGTACCAGCAAATTATTGAAGCAGCAGCGGAGTATGAGATGATGGTGCTATCAGAAGGTGGGGCGTTGCTTCAGCAAGATCTAGGAAAAATTGCGGATGGAGCCTCCTCGATAGAACATTCAGTAGCTTTAGAAAAGCTTTATGAGGATGTGTATCAGTTTTGGAGCCATTCACAAGCTGCTTCCATTCCCACGTTAGTGGTTTCGTTTGGTGGGTTTTCTGGGGAAAATTATTGGTATGAAAAAACAGAGGTTTGGAAGCATCCAAAATTAAGCAAGTTTGTACCACAGGATATTCTTGCACCTCGATCGATGGTAAGAACGATGGCACCAGAACATCATTACAACCATTTCAATGTAGTCAAAACAGGTAAAGAAATGCACGATCGGGATATCCTAGTGGCAATTGGAGGTCATGGTCAGCGGGAAGGTCTTGCTGCGCATTGGGAAATGTGGATGATGCAACAAGGTGGAATGACCCCAATGGAAGCGTTGCGTGCCGCCACAATTGTGCCTGCAAGGCACCTTGGATTAGACAAGAACTTAGGCTCAATCAAAGTTGGGAAGCTAGCCGATTTAGCCGTGATCGATGGAGATGTATTGAAGGATATTCGAGATTCCGACAAAGTCGTATATGTGATCCTCAATGGACGGATATACGATGCGGAAACCATGAATTATATAGGAGGGGGTTCCGAGAAAAAGAGAACTAGTTTCTATTTTGAATCAACAGACTATAAAAGATAATCGTTGACAGTTGACTGTCCACGGTCCACAGCTCACTTAATTGAACCTCAAACCTTTTTTCTCTGGGTAGTCGTGAAAAAGCGGATAATCAGAAAAAAGAATTTTCTCAGATATCTTCATTATACAAGACGCAGAGCCTGCAGGCAGGCAGATCGGGTTTTTGTGTTCCCTATTGGGCGAGAGGTTGACCCCGATGCAACGAAGTGAAATCGGGAAGCCCAGGAGGGGGAGCAAGCGGACGGGACGGATCAGGAGGCTATCGGATTTAGATCTGCTTCATCTGCGTGAGAAAGAAAAAAAAAGAATAAGTCTCGCAAAGTAGGAAAGGCGCAAAGGTTTTTGCGCCGCGGCGGATGGCCCTTCAGCAGTCAATCATAGTGGATCACAATTTCTTTGCGGCCTGTCTGCCGACAGGCAGGCTTGGCGCCCTGCCTGCGGAAGGCAGGCTTTGCGAGAAAAAAAAGAAAAAAATCCGCCGCGGCGGATTAGATTTTAAAGGCACATAGGCACACCAATTTTTCTAATGTGCCTATGTGGTTTTTCAAGTAGTTTAAAAAATGAGTGCTTCGAGCTGCTGAGATTTATACAGGGTATTGTAGGCAGCAACTGATTTTTTGATTGCCTCAAGCTTACCTTTTTCTGCGTTCCATTGGGCTTGCAAGTCCGCCAACCTGCTTTTTATTCCTTGGGTAATTCTTGGATCAGCAGCATCGGCAAGCCGCTTGATATTGAAAAATTCAACATTCAGTTTGCTCGGCCAGTTGATCACGTCTTGCCCGTTTTGGATTCTACCCTCTACGATGTTTGACTCCCAAGCATCAATCCCTTCAATTAGTTTCTTGGCTTCGTCCAACACTTTTTCTGCAGGTTTCACTCCTTTAAGTATCTCGCTATGGTGCGCAAGCTGCTTTCTTATTTTCCGTAGCTCATTCACCTGCTGATGCATTTCACTAATTGCCGAAGTAATGGAAGAAAGAACCTGCTGCTGTTCGTTCCAATCCGCTGCTGTTGCTGAAATAGTTGGATTGGCCAACACCATCATTTCCGTCTCTGAAAGTATTCCATTGAAATTCAATTGCGCCTTGTATTTACCCGGAGGAACAGCATAGCCCTCGTAGCTTCCGTACACAAAAACGTTCTTTACGTCCGGTAGGATGTTTTCATTTCTCAGGTTCCATAAGAAACGATTGTGCCCTTTCTTAGCACTCAGCAAGGTAGCTGCTGCTGGCCCACCCGGATATTTCACATAGGATGCATCTTTTTTGTTGGAATAGGTTCGAATCAGCTTGCCGGATGCATCCGTAATGGTTAAGGTCACCAAGGTGCTATCGGTCATCTCGGGAAGGATGTAGTCGAGTATCACACCTTCTGGGGCATTTTGTCCAGCACTGTATTTTGCTTCTGGCAATCCCGTGCCGCCACCAAACTTGTATGCTGGCTTTGGGGTAAATAAGGTGACTGCCGAAGCAGTGTTAGCTTGTTGGATGGCTCCCAAATCATCCAGAATCCAAAAAGCCCTGCCAGCGGTAGCAGCGACAAGGTCATTGTCTCGGATCATCAAATCAGTGACCGGAACGATCGGTAGATTTAATTGGAAAGGCTGCCAGCTGCTTCCTGCGTCTGTAGAAAGGTAAAATCCTCGTTCACTTCCCGCATACAAAATGCTTTTGTTTTTGGTATCCTCTCGGATTACTTTGATAAAATCATCCGACTTTACGCCCTTGTTTATTTTTGTCCAAGTTTTACCATAGTCAGTGGTCTTGTAGGCATACGCCCCATAATCATTCAACTTATATCGAGTTGCTGAAATATAGGCAACTCCTTTATCGAACCCAGAAAGTTCAATGCTATTGATTTGTGATTCTGGAAGATCAGCTGGGGTCACATTGGTCCATGTTTTTCCACCATCCAAGGTCACATTTACCAAGCCACAATCACTACCTGTCCAGATTACGCCTTTCTCAAGCGTAGATTCAGCCACATAAAAGATCGTATTGTAATTCTCTCCTCCCGCACCTTCATTGGTGAATGGAACTCCACCTGGACCTTGTTTTGACTTGTCATTGCGTGTGAGGTCTCCGCTGATGGCATCCCAACTTAGTCCAGCATTGGTTGACTTTAACAAGACATTACCTGCATGGTAAATTGTTTTTGGATCATGGGGGGATACCACAATTGGTGCATTCCAATTGAAGCGGTATTTCATGTCTTTGGGTTCGATGGCCAGGTTAAGCGTTGGATAAGCCTGTACATCCTTGGATTCGTTTGTTTTCCTGTTCAACACGTCAATATAGCCTTGATAGCATCCGCCAAACACAAGCGTAGGATCGTTAGGATCAAAGGCAAGAAAAGCAGACTCACAACCAGCACCTGAGGTCCAATCACGCTCTGTAAGCGAAGCTCCATTGTTTCGGCTTGCGATAATCACGGATGTATTGTCTTGCTGGCCGCCATATACCTTGTAAGGGAATACATTGTCTGTATTCACCCGGTAAAATTGTGCAGTAGGCTGATTCATGATGCTTGACCAGGATTTTCCATAGTCGAAACTTATTTCAGCACCTCCATCGTCGCCTAGTGCGATGACGTTATTTTTACTTGGATTGATCCAGAGATCATGGGTGTCCCCGTGTTGAATGCGTACTTGAGCAAATGTTTTGCCGCCATCCATGGATTTCATCATTGGGGCATTGAGCACATAGACGATATTTTCATTGATGGGATCTGCAAATACCTCCATGTAATACCAAGAGCGGGAACTGATGTCTTGGTTGTTGGATAGCAAGGTCCAGGTTTTGCCAGCATCATCCGAACGGTATAGACCTGACTTGCTCTTTTCAGTTTCTACGATGGCGAACACGCGGTTTGAATTTGCACGTGAAACGCTGATTCCCATCTTGCCCATCAATTTTGGCAGGCCCTCGGTAAGCTTATGCCAAGTATTCCCTTCGTCGGTTGATTTCCAAATCGCAGAACCTGCTCCTCCACTGGATACTGTCCAAGGAAGCCTTCTGTGTTCCCATGAAGTGGCATACAGGATGCGTGGATTGTTCATGTCCATCGAGAGCGATGAAATCCCTGTGCTATCGTTGATGTACAGTACTTTCTTCCAAGTGGATCCGCCATCGGTGGATTTAAATACGCCACGGTCATTGTTTGGACCGTGCACGTTTCCTTGTCCCGCCACGTATACCAGGTCGGGGTTTGACGGATGTACCGCGATGTCTGAAATATGGCGGGTCTTTTCCAAGCCAATATTCTTCCAGGTCTTCCCTGCATCGGTGGATTTGTACACCCCATTTCCATAGCTAGTCATGACGCCGCGAACTGCATGTTCACCTGATCCGACATACACCACATTGGGGTCAGATTCGGATACGGCAATCTCTCCTATGGATCCAACCGTGAAATATCCATCCGAAATATTTTCCCAATTGATTCCACCATCTTCTGTGGTCCATAGGCCACCGCCCGTATAACCGGCATAAAATTTCTGGTCATTTCCTATCACCCCTGAAACTGCATTGGCCCTTCCACCACGGAAGGGTCCGATGTTTCTCCATTTGAGATTGCTAAAAAGTGAATCTGGGGATGGTTTAACTGGAACTTGAGATTCTGCTTTTTTCTTTTGTGCAGTGGCTACCAAAGAACTGATGCAGAGCATCATCATTAGAAAGTATTTCATAATTTTTTATTGAGATATCAATTTACAAAAGAAAATGTTGTTTGAAAGCAACACTGGAAAACAGCTGGAATTTGAAAAACTTTACTAATCCATTTGTGCAAAATTACACCTTAGGCTAATCCGTTAGCTGTATTGCTTCTAATTCGGATGGATTAAGTCAGGGCCTAATTGGATGGCTAAGGTTTTTTAGGATTAGATCCTTCCAAAGCATGCAACACTTTTCCAAAAATGGGAGCTACTGCTCCACCTGCCCATGCGCCGGAATAATTGGCAGCTAGGTAAAGATCTAGCTTTGGAATGTAGAGGACTTGCGTTCCCCAAAATCCCGAATGGCAATAAGCATCCATTCCATTCACTTGCACTCGGTACATCCCCATCTGGTAATCCATTTTGGCCTTGATGGGATAGGTTACCGGCTCCAACATGAGTTTTAAGGTTTCCGGATTTTCAAAGACCTTGCCTTGAAAAAGGGCTTGAAAAAAGTTGACTAGCTCAGTAGTGTTCGAAAGAATTCCTCCTCCTCCGTAATAATCGATCGTCGGGCTGAAGGCGTAGGTGTCTGTCCCTTGGTAGTACTGGTGGATGCGAAGTTGATCGGTTTGGGGATCCATTCGTTCAAAATCTGTTCGGTCAAGACCCAATTTTTCCAGCCCCAGCAGTTCTTTAATGCCCCCATCCAAGGACTTTCCGGTGTAGGTTTCAATAAGTTCCCCCAAAATCACATAGCCCATATCCGAATAGCTAAACTGATCGCCTGGAGGGCCGATCGGCTCCCCTTTCTCGACCCCTAGTTGGAGTTGTTCGGTTCGTGTCCACTCGTAGTCGGGAGTAGCGAATACCTTACCGAAGAATTCAGGGGCATTGGTATGGTCAAAAAACCCTGCCGAATGCCTCAAAATTTGCTGGATTGTAATCTGCTCCAAGTCATAGTCTTGTGCCAGAATGGCGGCATGAGTAGGGGATAGATGCTTTGAAATCGGATCTTCCAGGCGGAGCACTTTTTTCTCCATCAGCCGAAGGATGGCTGCGGCCACGTAGGTTTTGGTGACACTTGCAATTCGGAAGGTTTGGGTTACCTGCAGGGAATCCCCAAGGCTCAGGTCGTTGATCCCGGCGGCACCCGACCAATATAACTTCCCGTCTCCTGACTCGATGGTAAATAGTACTCCTGGATTGCTGGAGCTGAGTTCGGATCGAAGGATCGGATTGAAATCTTGTCCTTTTGTATTAGTTACTGAAAACCCAAAAAAAATGAGACTAAGTAGGAAGTGGATTGGTTTCATGGGGTAAATGGGATGGGGTAGTTTTTAAAAATTAGAAGTAGGGTTTATTCTTCGGGAATGGCCATGGTATGGTTGGCAATCAGTTTCCACTTGCCGGCGACCAGCGCGTAGGTTCGCATGAAATGGTAGGTGGTGGGTTGTGGCCCTCGATCCACTACAGTGAATCCGCTCACCACGGCGGTTTGTCCAAGGAGGACTACTTGATGGTCTCGAGGACTTCGGTTTCGCGTATCGTCTTGCTGCCCTGCGCGGATGTTTTTTGCCCGATTCAGGGCTTCTGCCTTTCCATCGATTTGGGTCGCATGGTTGTGAACCCAGATAAACTCCTCCGCCAAGAGATTTTCCAAAAATTCCACTTCCGAATTTAATAAGGCCTTTTCCCAACCCTTATCCAATTCGATAAGCTGTTCTTGGGAGGTTTGACCCATAGATGAAATAGTAATGAGGAATAAAGTCAGGAGGAGGGGGAGAAATTTCATGGGAAGTGCTGCTTATTTGCTTCTTCCTAAAAATAGATTTTTAACTTAAATTTTTTGCACTACCTTATCGTTAAAGTTTAACCCTGTAGTTTCAATTCCAAATTTCCTAAAGCATGCATTCGGTGCACCGATAGCCCATGAAACAACTGCAACTGATTCTATTTTTTTTACTGACCACTGGCGCTGTTTGGGGGCAGGGCCAGGCTGACTCTTTGTATCGCCAAATGGAGCGAGGAGAGATTACCGGGGAAGAATGGTACTTGGGTTTACTTAAATTGGGCCAAGTATCGGACGACGTCAATGGCTGGGTGCAGTACGATGACCAAGTAGATGTCAACTCCAAACTCTTCAAATCCCTCAAAAAGAAATCAGGATTGATCTTCCACATTCCCAATGAGTATCAAGTCATCAAGACCAATGGAAATCGGTACATTCAAGCTTACCTCTTCAACCTATCTGACTCCATCGTGACCCTTCCTAGATTGGATGCAACTCTTGATGGCATCGAAAGTGAGTTGTACCTCAACAATACCTGGGTCAAGGTGAAAGAAACTAAACCAGCATCTTGTGGCAATAGCAACTGGAGCCAGAAATTGGAGCCCAATACCTACCTATCCATTCAGATAGAAAACCACGACATTGCTCTCGGTAAAGTTAAAGTCAGACAAAAAATAAAACTGAAAGTAGGAGACCAGGTGCTGGAATCAAGGGAAGTGAAGGCTTTGCTCTTTCCCAACCAACTGAAACTTTTGACGGAGAAATTGAATTGAGCGTAACTGCTAAGCTCCAATTTTTTAAGCATTAAAGAGCGGTTTACCCACCGCTTTTTTATTTCACCCCAGGAGTTCAGTCCTTGGTATGGGTCCCTCGTGACTCTAGAAGAGCCGATGCCCTGCAAGAAAAAATCACCCTTTTTTTGCTAACTGTCCCTCTAAGGGCGATTATGCTATGGGTTCTATCGGGTGCTTTTGGCAAGGAACTATAAGTATCATTAAGAAACAAACCCGTAACACAGGCTCTTGGAGCAGCATGCGTTATTGAAATTCAAACAAATAGGAGTGGAGCGTTTAAAGTGAATTTTGTTACTGAAAAGCGGAATTACAGTAACTAGTTCTAGTCGCGTCAATTGCTGGCATCAACTCGCAAAAATTAGTACTAAAAAAATAGCATTCCTCAAATCCGAAAAGTTTACCTCAAATCCTTCAAAATCAAGGTGACGGCATGGCTTATTCGAGTTATCCTAATCATTAATTTCTTTAATTGATTGCCGTATTCACTGACTAGGGCTATTTGCCTTACAGGAAGATTAAAAACCGTGTTAAATAGAATAGTTCCTCAGGTACTGCAATGAAAAAAATACTCTTCACCCTTAGTATTATCCTCTGTGGATTGACCTCTTATGGTCAGTCTACGTACTGGAAAAAATCCACTCAAAATTTCAGCAACAACAAAATTGTCCAAGCTGAAACAGAGCAGTACCAGATTTTTGAGTTGAACCAAATTGCACTGAAGCGGATTCTTTCCTCCGGGAATGAGACCAAAATCAGCATACCCAACAGCCAAGGAGGTATGGAGGATTTTTTGGTCGTTGAAAAGGAAAGCATCTCTAAAGAGTTGGCCGAAAAATACCCGGCAATCAAGACCTACCAAGGGTATAAGATTTCGGATCCCAAGGGACGCATAGCGCTCACGCTAACTAGCACTAGGCTCTACCTCTACGAGTTTTCGGGAGCATCCGAGGGGATGAGATTGCTTACAGAGAATACCTACATGTTCTACAAGATCAGTGGGAACCAAAGTATGTCCGAAGGCATTTCCTGTGGCGTACCTTCCAATGACCAACCTGCCCCTGCTGTACAGCCAACTTCAGTCGGTAACCGAACGGATGTAACAAGCCAAACCGCAAGAAACAAGGTTGAAGGGGTACGAACGCTTAGATTGGCAGTAGTCTCTGCAGGTGAATATGGAGAGATTAATGGCGGTACCAAGGAGACGGTACTTGCCAACATAATTAGTATTATCAATGGCATAAACCTGATCAGTGAACAAGATTTAGGCATTAAGTATCAGCTCATTGGCAATAACGATAAATTGATTTTTTTCAATAAAGCAACAGACCCTTACAACATTGAGCAAAATGGCGTTTCTACGAATTCATCCTATTTGAACACCAGAACTCAAGTAGTAATCGATTCTCTTATTGGTCAACAAAATTATGACTTAGGGCATTTATTCATCGCTCGGAACGAAACTGGAAATCCAGTTCCCTATGGCATCGGCAATGCCTACGGAATTGGAAATGTCGGAACCCCTGAAAAGGGATCAGGCTGGTCCTATTTCAGCAAAAGCACGGCAAATGAACTTGGGTTTATTGGATTGGTATCACACGAATTTGGACACCACCTTGGCGCTACCCACACGTTTTCAAATCAACCAGATGGATTGGTTACCCAATCTGAATTGAGTTCGGGTAGATCCATCATGTCTTATGGACGGATCAACCAACCGGATTTGCATTACTACCACTACCACTCCATCCATCAAATCATTCAGTCCTTCAAACGCTTTCAGTTTGGAATAGATTTTTCTAAAGTAGGAACGCTTGTTTCGTATGCCCAGCAACCGCCAGCGAACATCAACTTAAAAGCGTACCACATTCCGATTAAAACACCCTTTGTATTGGAAACGCCAAGTGGTTTAAAGAAATCAACATTCGTTTACAATTGGGAACAATTAGATTCAGATCTAGTCCTTCAAGGAACGTATTGGGGATCCAAAACGCAAAAAGCGCCCTTATTCAGTTCTACCTCCCCAAGTGCCAATTCGCAGCGTTATTTCCCAACTTATGCGCGTGTGCTCGCAAACAACCTGACGAGTGACAACACTATTTTGGCTGCAAATGCAGGGACCTCCATGCTCTTCGAGACGCTACCTGAGGTGCCTAGACAAATGACCTTTGGCTTAACTGTCCGAGATGGCTCAAAAGCACAAGGGGTATACCTTGATTCTACCCAAGTGACTACCGTTGCAAACAGCAAGCCCTTTGCCATTTTGACTGCGCTAACTTCCCAGTTGAATGCAGGCAATCCACTTACCGTAGAATGGGAAATAAGTAACACAAACGACGATCCGATCAAGGCGACCCAGGTCAATATTCTACTTTCAGTAGATGGAGGCGCAAAATTTGATTACCTCCTGGCCGAAAAAACAGCCAATGATGGTTCGCATACAGTGCTGATCCCGAATGTCGCTACCTCAAATGCTAGACTAAAAATTGAACCCGTAGATAACATTTTCTTTACCATCAATCCAACGGATTTTGTAATCCTACCCACCCAATTAAGTCTCTTTAGTGCGGCCACAGCGGTTGAATTGACTACCTGTAATGAATACAAGCAAACCTTCAACTTGCAGGTTCAAAGTAATCAAGCTACTTCTACGCTATCCAACATTACGTTTACAGGGGCTCCTGCGGGACTAACCATCACCCTCAGTAAAAGTCAGGTAGCTGTAAGTGAGTTGTTTACTGCCACTATTTCCAATCAAACTGCCGCTGCAGGCATCTACAACATCACCTTAAAGGCGGAGTTAAATGGGACCACCGTAGAGCGTCCCATTGTATTGACCATCTTGGGGAATACGCTTGCGCCTGTGACGCTCACAAGTCCTGCTGCAGGTGGTACAATCAACCAAAACTCGGTTGAACTCAAATGGGATCTAGCGGCGAATACCCAAAAGGTACTTCTTCAAATCTCCAAAGATCAAAATTTCAGTACCCTATTGGTTGACAAAATCATTTATGGAAGCCGATATGTGTTTAGCCCACTTACAAACGGAACCACCTACTACTGGCGTGTCTATGCACAAAGTGGATGCGGGACTTCCGCAGCCGCAAGCAGTAGCTTTACCGTGGACCTGGGTTACGAAAAGGTTCTCAATCACAACAAGGATTTGTACAACACGTCCAATGGACTTTATCCGATTCAAGTCACAGATTCAAATGTCATCAAGGGAGTGAAACTCACGGTCTCTGTGGCCAAGGATGCGGCTTCGCAACTAGCAAGACTGAATGACATGACGATGAGCTTGATCAATCCTGCTGGCCGTGCAGTGATCGTATCCAAGCCGACTAGCACGAATACCGTGGTCAACCTAAATTCAGTATCCTATGTATTTACGGATCAAGCAACCGAGTATAGCGCGCCAGTTTTCAATGAGTCAACCCAAAAATGGCAACTCACTGTCCCACCTTTTGAAGCGCTAAGCCAATTTAATGGAGGAAATACCTTGGGAAATTGGATCTTCAAGGTGGAAGGAAAATCATCTAACGTCTTCATTGAAGCGGTGTCTGTTGAGTTTCTTTCCGATCAGCTATTCAAAGCTCCAAGTGCAGAAAACTTGAAGGTGTTCTTATTCCAAAACGAAACTAAAATTTCGCTACTCGGAAAAAATTATTTGGGTCAAGCCTTAGTGAACTCTAAGATAATTATCAACAAACTTCCTGAAAAAGGAACCCTGGTGGATAGTCAAAATAATTTGCTCGTAGTAAATACGGCCTATGCATTTACCGATGTTTATTTTGTTCCAAATCAAGCGTATCAAGGGGTAGATCTCTTCAACTACCAAGTGGTGGACATTGCAAACAATAATCTGGAAAGTACCACAGCACAGGTGATTCTTGACTATAAAAACACCAAGCCTGCTTTGAAAGTCTTTGATGTGTATACCTCTGTTCAGGAGGGTAAGTCCCAGACGGTAAATCTGATTTTCAAAAATGCTGAATTTTACAACAGCTATAGTTTTAGTCTTTCCGCACCACAATACGGAACAACAGAAATCAACGGAAACTCGATTCTATATCAAGCGACAAGTGTGGGTGATGAAGTCATCGAAGTAACCTACACGACTGGGAATACTGTAGCGAAAGGCTACATCAACATCAAAAATTTCGCTGCCTATAAAGTGATTACAGAACCTCTTCAGACAGTAAAGCGAGAAGACGTTGGATTCAGAGTTGGTCGAACAGTAGCGGTGAATGCGGATGGAAGTGTTTTGGCCTCTTCACAAGAAATCTCATGGGAAGTAGGAGACGCTGGATTCAACATGAAAAACTACGAGGGGACAGCCAAAGTATTCGCTCTTCAAAATGGCCAATATGTTCCATTGGGGAATGAAATTAAGGGCCAAGGAGTGAATGACCGGTTAGGGTATCGCATCAGTTTGAGTGGAGATGGAAAAATACTCGCCTTAGCGACCAACCACGTCATGGGATGTTTCAGTTGTACAGTAGCTGGCGATTACGTGATTGTGTATTACTATGATGACGTAACCAAAACCTGGGTCAAGAAGGGAGATAAAATTCCATTTGATGGACAAGGAACAGGTCCTGGAGGAGTGGATATTAAAAGCCTTGATTTGAATTTTGACGGTTCTATTTTGGCAGTTGGAAACGCGAGAGAGCCAATCAATGGATTTGCCTCTGGTGCAGCATTTATCTTCTCATTTGATGAGGTGACCAATTCTTGGGTGCAAAAAGGAGCTCCAATTAATTCAAAATCTGTTGGCTTATCTGAAAATGGAACCGATTTCGGTGCTTTCGTACGACTGAATAAGGCAGGAAATCGACTCGTATTAAACCAGCCCTACTCGTATTTTAATCCTTCAAAAGCAGGTAATGTGTATGCATTTGAGTTTGTCGAGGGCGCCTGGAAATTACTGGGACAGCCTATTTCGGGAACCCAAGGTTTCTTTTCTCAGTTTGGAAAATCCGTTGACATGAATGATGTGGGAGATCAGATTGTGATCAGCGAGAATTACGAAGTCATCTCCAACAACGAAATCTATTTGGGTAAGGCGCATGCCTATACCTACGATGCGCCTACCAAAAAATGGAAGGCTCTTGGAAATCAAATGAAGGGTCCAAAAACAACATTAGCACAATCTATTGATCAATGGAGATTTACGGATGAAAATGCGAAGGTGTCCATCAACGGAGCGGGCAACCAAATTACTCTTTCGTTGAAGGCAGCTGAAAACCTAGAAAGCAACGGGAATCAAAAACACTTTATCAATGTGTACAATTACGACAAAGTGTTGGGGACCTGGGCGGCATTTGCTGAACCTTTTGCAACTGCAAATCAAACCCCAGGTGACGGACATCGTCCTACTTATGCTGAAACAGTAATCAGTTCAAACGGGGCTAAAGTGTTTTTTGGTTCTGGTGAAAAGATTGGTTATCCTGAGGATAAAACATTCATCAAGGTCTATGAAACGACCACGAATTTTGTCCCAGATACGCAAGCTCCTGTCTTAGTGCTGAAAAACCCGTACACGCTACAGCTACCTGCTTCTGGTACGGCTGTTCTTGAGGCGGCAAGCCTAGACAATGGCTCCACGGATAACAAAGCCATTACAGAAGTCACCCTTTCCAAAACCACCTTTACCTGTGCGAATCTTGGAGCGAACACGATCACGTACACCGCCAAGGATGCTGCTGGAAATACTTCGACTGCTACCGTGACCATCAACGTAGTCGATGAGATCAAACCTACCCTTAAAGCAAAAACAAGCTTCACCATCAAGCTGGATGGGGAAGGCAAAGGCAGCTTGAAATGGGAAGACCTCGATGAGGGCAGTACAGATAACTGTGCGATCAAAGACAAGCTACTTTCCAAATCTGCCTTCACCTGCGCTGACCTTGGGGCAAACAAAATCAACTTTATTGTAAAAGATGCCTCAGGAAATACCTCCACTGCCGAAGTGACGATTACCGTAGTAGACGACATCAAACCTACATTAAAGGCAAAAACCACCTTCACACTCAAGCTGGATGCTGAAGGAAAAGGCGCCCTCAAGTGGGAGGATATAGACCAGGGCAGCACGGATAATTGTACGATAAAGGACAAGCTTCTTTCCAAATCTGCCTTCACCTGTGCGGACCTAGGAGCTAGCAAAATCACGGTGACCGCAAAAGATGCCTCAGGAAATACCTCCACGGCCGAAGTGACGATCACTGTAGTCGATGAGGTCAAACCTACGCTCAAAGCAAAAAGTAATTACACCATCAAGCTGGATACGCAAGGTAAGGCCACACTCAAGTGGGAGGATATAGACGAGGGCAGCAGTGACAACTGCAGCATAAAGGATCGTACCCTATCCAAAACGGAGTTTACCCGTACCGATGGAGGAGACAGTAAGATTACGTACACCGTCACCGATGTTAGCGGCAATACCAGCAGTATCGAGGTGACCGTTCGTGTAGACATTGTACTTGCTTCACCGGAGCGCCCTAAGGAAGCCAATTTCTTGAGAGCTTATCCTAATCCAGTAAATGACTACCTCTACTTGGAGTTTGCTGAGGGAATAAGCGCAGGCGCTATTCGAAGTAGTTCCTTGGTTGATGCTTCCGGCAGAGTTTTGGGAGAGTTGAGCCTTGAAGATGGTGGCAATGGCTTGCTTGGCTTCTCGACCCAATCGCTTAAGCCAGGAATGTATTTCCTACGCCTAAGCACGCGTGACACGCTACATTTAATTAAATTCACCGTAATCCACTAAGTGATGAACAAGCTTTATTCCTTCCTATTCCTATGCTTTATTTGCCTTGCTTCTTGCGGGGAAAAGGAAACTCCAAAAACCCCCGAAGAGCAGGCACTAGAAAAGTTAAGTGGGGACCTAGGGTTCAATTACACCCTTGGTACAGCGGGTTATGTAAAACGAAATCAAGTGGATGAAACACGATTTTATCCTGGACTCAGCATCCGATTACAGGGAACAACCAAGTCTTACACCACCACGGGAGCTACGGATTTATTTGAGTCCAGTGGCAACTGGGAGTTTGTAGGAACCAATTTTGATAAGATCCGACTTACGGGCACTAAGCCTGCTTCTCAGGTAGATATTTCCTACACCAAGACTGGGAAAGACCTAATTTTAATCTTTTCCGTGCCCACCCCTCCAGGAGGAAGAGTTGCTTCCCTTACAGGAAACTATGAAATCAAATTGACGGGAGGGTAACCGCTTTCCAATTCATTGGAATTGATGCGGGTTCGTGTAGGACATGTAAGGAAAAGCCCCTCGCAATGCTGCGGGGGGCTTTTTCATTAGTTTTCGAGAGTTAATTTAACTATTCCTTTTTGTTACTTTTGCCAAATGGAACCCAAGAAAAAGAGTAATCCCGGGATTGGAATTGCATTAGGTACAGGAATAGGGCTTGCTTTGAGTTTGGCCTTTGGTGCCAATACGGACAATCCTTCACAATACATGGCCTATGGGTTGGCTTTTGGTACTGCCGCGGGTGCAGTGATTGATTTTTTTAATCGACCCAAATAAGTCTGACTTGAGTCAGCGCGCCTGAAATCCAAAGATTTTTTAGACAGTAGATTGACTGTTTTGTAAAGACCCCGTTTTTCGAACCATTTACAAGTTGGATCTTCAAGAGGGGTAGTTGTATTTCATTATCTATAATTTTATCATATATATTATATAAATAA
>CANGYY010000048.1 GCA_947458585.1 Cyclobacteriaceae bacterium
AGTTTTCTTTGCCATAGGGTACTGATCAAAATGTGCTATTTTAGGCCTCAAATATACTAATCCCGACCTAAAAATTAGGATGCAAAGCAAATAATTCGCCGTTCACATGATTTTAGAGTCCCTAGAACTCATTCAGTTTAAAAACCACCACCACAGCAAGCTGTCCTTTAGCCCGCAGATCAATTGTTTGCTTGGCCGAAATGGGAGTGGAAAAACGAATGTGCTAGACGGCATCCATTACCTTTCCCTTACCAAAAGTGCCTTGCAGTCTAGCGATGGATTGAGTATCCAGCACGATGCTGAATTTTTCACGGTAAAAGGCAAGTTTACGGTAGACGCTAGTCCTTTGGAAGTCCGCTGCACCTTGGAGCAGGGGAAAAAGAAGCAGATTTTCCAAAACGGGAAGGCCGTGGAAAAAGTCAGCGACCATGTGGGTAAAATTCCACTGGTCTTGATTGCTCCGGACGATACCGAACTGATCAAAGGGGGCAGCGAGGGGAGACGGAAATTTTTCGATGGCCTACTTGCGCAGTTGGATCACCCCTACTTGGATCAACTAATCCGCTACCACCATTTTCTCAAGCAGCGCAATGCCCTTTTGAAGCAGTTTGCAGAGACTGGTCGACGTGACCTTACCTTACTTGCCGCCTACGAGGAGGAACTGATTCCTTTAAGTCAATCCCTTGCCAAGCGGCGGGCAGCATTGATCCAAGAAATAAGCCCGGTGCTGCAGAAGTATTACGAAGCCTTGTCTATGGGCCGGGAACAGGTGGGTTTGGGTTACGAGACCGAGGCGCTTCGCGAAAATTTCCCAGAATACTATTTAAGTATGCGTCCTAAGGACTTCGCAACGAAAAATTGCAATGCGGGCATCCATAAAGATGATTTTGATTTTCGGATCGATTCCCATCCGCTTCGGAAACTCGGAAGCCAGGGACAGCAAAAGTCCTTTATCATCGCCTTGAAGTTGGCTCAATTTGAATTGTTTGAAAAAGCCAAAGGCGAAAAACCCTTGCTGCTACTCGATGATATTTTTGACAAACTGGATCAGGAGCGCATTGAAAGGCTCCTGCAACTGGTGTCACAGGGCAACTTTGGGCAGCTCTTCATCACCGATGCGCGACCGGAGCGGTCCAAGGAAATTCTGGAAACAATTAAAGCTGAGGTGGCTTATTTTTTCGTAGAGGATGGACAGGTTCTTTCTCAAGAAACTTGAGTATTTTCAGACTATGAAAACGAAAGGTAAAAACTTGATGACCCTTGAGGAGTTTAAAGAAAAAAACTACGGCAAACGTGGGACAAAAGAGCGTGACGAGCTTGAAGCGGGCTATGAGGCGTTTAAAATTGGGGCCTTGATTCAACAGGCCCGTTTCGAAAGGGGAATGACACAAGAACAACTTGCAGAAAAGGTTGGGACAACAAAATCCTATATTTCCAAAATTGAAAACAATATGAAAGAAGCTCGAATTTCGACGCTTCAAAAAATCATTGAGCTTGGTTTTGGGGGCCGGCTTGAACTTTCGATCAAACTTTGAAATCGAAAATTCGACCTCTAACCAAGTAATCCATTCATCAAAAAATAAGGGGCCGAAGCCCCTTTTTAGTTTACCATAAGGTCATTGGATATTCTCCTTGCGCGTGTAGCTGCTGCAAGGCCTCAATCACTACCGGACGATCTTCGGTGTAGGTCACTCCAAACCAGGTTTTTCCTCCTGGCAAAATCTCAAACGCAGCTTCATTGGCTTGAATCAGGTTGTTGGCCACGGTAGGAATGTAAAATTCCGATTTCAAATTCCCCAAGTTGGCTGGTAAAAACTCCTCCCACATCGTTTCGATAGCTTGGAAAACTGCAGGGTGAAATCCCCAGAAATTCATACTTACCGGCGTGTTGGGCGCAATTTCCAAGGCTTCCCCTTCTCCACGACTGAGGATTTTGTCACCCTCCTGCGCGATGGAAGTTCGCTCTGTCATGCCGATCAATTGCCCTTTGGCATTCGTTTCGCACACCCCACGACTCACTGTTCCGTGTACTGAAAGTACATTTTTCAAGGCGTAGCCCACCATAGCATGCAGGTTGGGCTGCACGTCCGTGGTCAAAAACTTACCCAAAACAGCAAAGGCCTCTTTTCCATAAAAGTCATCTGCATTGATCACTGCGAAAGGCTCATGTACCGCATCCTTTGCACAAAGTACTGCATGTGCTGTTCCAAATGGCTTGACACGATCCGCTTGCTTCAGATTGGCAGGCACAAAACTGTCTAAAGATTGTAGGACCCAGTCTACTTCAATTTTCCCTTGAAGCTTGGGCATAAACTTCTCCTGAGCAATTTCCAGGATCTCCTGTCGTACGATAAATACTACTTTTCCAAATCCTGCTCGGATGGCATCAAAAATAGAATACTCTAAAATAGTCTCCCCATTCGGGCCAAAACCATCAATTTGCTTGTTTCCTCCATAGCGACTGCCCATACCGGCGGCCAAGACTACGAGTGTTGGTTTGCTTGTCATTGTATCTCTTAAAAAACTGTAGGCAAAATTACCCCGAATTCTATTCCTAGCAAATACAGGACCATTTTCATTCAGTTATTTTTTAATCCTATTTTTAATTTTTTGACATTATTTTTTTCTTTTTGACTTCCTTTTTAAACCTATTTATTAATAAAAAACATATTTTTTTATTTTTTTAATTCTTTTTTAATCTTGTTTTTTGATTTTTTACAAATTATTAACTTATTTTCCATCCTATTTTCAACCAAACCTCTCCTTCCTTGAAAAAAATGAAAAAAATCGAAGCCATCATTCGCACCTCTCGCTTTGATTACATCCACCGATGCATCTCCAAGTTGGGAGTCAAGTTTCTCTCCTTCTACGAGATAAAGGGAATGGGATTTGAACATGCCCGACAGGAAATGTACCGAGGGGTAGCTTATGAGCCCGCCTATATCCCGCGCACCAAATTGGAAATCGTCGTTCCTGACGACCTCGCAGAAGGCGTCATCAATTGCATCCTGCAAGAAGGAAAAACCAATGAAGTGGGTGATGGGAAAATATTCGTCTACGACGTATTAGAGGCCTACCGCATTCGCAACCAAGATACGGGCGAAGCTGCTCTCTGATCTCTCCTTTTTAAACCTAACGCATTCGCTCTCTCACCTATGGAAGCACCTGTTCAAGACCTATTCACCATCAACAACCTCTGGATGATGATATCCACCTTGTTGATCTTTATCATGCACCTTGGATTTGCCACCCTGGAAGCAGGGCTAACCCGAGCCAAAAATACGGTCAACATCCTCTTTAAAAACACAATTATTCCCGCTTTAGGCCTACTTACCTATGCTTTGGTCGGCTTCAATCTGATGTATCCTGGAGCGGAGTTTGCCGGTTCCTTCTTTGGATTCTCTGGATTTGGCCTCTCACTTCCTGAGGGATGGGACAGCAGCAATTACAATGCAGACTATACCTATTTCACCGACTTTATCTTTCAAGCCATGTTTGCTGCCACCGCCGCCACCATCGTATCGGGAGCAGTGGCTGAGCGGATGAAATTGGGTCCTTTCATTACTTTTTCACTTCTCTATGTAGGTTTTTGCTACCCAGTGGTAGGCATGTGGAAGTGGGGAGGAGGCTTTTTGAATACCTTGGAAACCCCTTTCTATGATTTTGCTGGATCCACTCTCGTACACACCGTCGGAGGTTGGGCAGCCTTGGTAGGCGCATTTCTATTGGGCCCACGCATCGGAAAATATACCCCAACCGGAATGAAGGCTATTCCAGGTCACAACATTCCCATGGCCACTATGGGTGTTTTTCTCCTTTGGTTTGGCTGGTTTGGATTCAATGGTGGCTCTGTTCTCAGCGCGGACCCGGGCACCGTTTCTCGCGTATTTGTGACCACCTCCCTAGCAGCCTCCGCCGGTGCTATTGGCGCACTCTTCACCTCTTACCTCACATTCAAAACATACGACATCACCATGGTACTCAATGGCATCTTGGCTGGACTCGTGGGCATCACCGCTGGCGCCGACAAAATGGGCGTGATGGATGCAGTATACATCGGAGCCATCGGTGGAGTCTTAGTTGTACTTGCGGTCATTGCTTTTGACAAACTCAAAATTGATGATCCAGTCGGAGCCCTTGCCGTACACTTAATCGGCGGAATTTGGGGTACATTGGCGGTAGGAATTTTTGGAGATTTGGCTGGATTAAGCCAGCTCAGTTCCCAGCTCATTGGAGTCGCTGCAGTAGGTTCATTTTGCTTTGGCAGTTCCTGGCTTATTTTCTTCACCCTCAAGCGAACAGTCGGCATTCGGGTAGACGAAAAAGAAGAGATCGAAGGCCTAGACATCAACGAGCACCAGATGCGTGCTTACCCCGATTTTGCAACGAAAGATTAAAAACTAAACCAAAAAAATCCCCTGAGAAGTAAACCTCAGGGGATTTGCATTTATGCATTGGGGAGGAGGATCAACGGACCTACATGCCGAAGCAGGATGGCTTGATGGAGGTGCCCAAACTTAGCATAGCACCAGGCTTTGAATTCTACAAATTCCTCAGGCAACAAATACCCAAGTCCTTTTTTCAGCTCTCGTTCAAAAAGAAACCTGTTGAAGCTTACTTTCTGTAAAATAGTCTTTACGTAATCCACCATGGTCTAAAAATTTTGAAGGCATTAACTGAATTTAAGTTTTTCAACGGCAGCATATCCCAAGATGTTGCGTTATTTTGAGGGACCTAGCTGAAATTCCCCTATTTTCGCAACGATGATGACAACAGCACGACACCTACTGGCTTTCTTTTGCTTTCTCCTGCTAGCAGGACAAGAAGCATTTGGGCAGGAAGTTAAAGTGGATCTTGGACCTGATCAAATCGGTATAAACGAGACTTTTACCATCAAAGTCACCCTTTCCAACGAAAAAATAAAGTCCTACGACCAATTTCCCGAAATCACGGGATTTCAAAAACAAGGTATTTCTCAGTCCTCAGCGACGAATATCATCAACGGACAGATGAGTAGCTCCAACAGCATCATCCAGTACTACAAGCCTTCAAAAAAAGGGCAGTTTACCTTAGGGAAGTTTTCGATCGCTATCAATGGAAAAACCTATTCCTCGCCAGGCAAGCGAATTACGGTAGCCGATGCAGCCGCTAGCGCTTCCGCAGGTGGAGGGAATGCCTATGATCCCTTCGCAGATTTTTTTGGCAGAAGCAATGAACTTCCAGAATTTGTGGAAATCGCAGACGATGCTTTCTTCTCAGTAGGAATCGATAAATCCGAAATTTATGCTGGCGAAGGATTTACGATGGACATCTCTTTTTTTATGTCCGAGCAAAACCAAGCCCCATTTCAATTCTATGAGGCCGGCAAGCAGCTCGATGCCGTACTCAAAAAATTGAAGCCTGCCAACGCCTGGGAAGAAAACTTTAGCATCACCACCATCGAACCACAAACGGTCGAACTAAACGGGAAAAGATGGGTAAAATTCAAAGTTTTTGAAAGTACCTTTTTTCCCTTTTCCGAAGGAAAAATCGAAATCCCACGCGTTCCCTGGGAAATGATCAAATACAAGGTGGCGAAGAATCCTTCCTTATTTGGTGCCAACCGGCAGGAAGATTTCAAGACCTTTTACTCCGCGCCTCGCGTGATCACGGTCAAACCCCTACCCCCACATCCTTTAAAAAGTGAAGTAGCCGTAGGAGTATACCAGCTGCGGGAAAACATCACGACACTTGAAGCCAAAACAGGAGAAGGGGTTGCTTACAATTTTGGAATTGCAGGGATAGGAAATATCAACTCCCTTGCTGCCCCTAAGCGACTACCTGGCACTAACCTAAACACCTTTGATCCCAACGTGCGTCAGCAGATCAACCGTGGCTATGGCCGAGTATCGGGCATCAAAGAATTTGACTACTTCATTACCTTGAATGAAGCCGGGGACTATCCGCTCAACAACTATTTCAACTGGATCTACTTTGATCCAGAACGCGAAGTGTACGATACGCTCAAGCCGCAAGCGATCATCCAGGTGACTGGAGAATCCAAGGTCAACGAAGCACTTTCTGGACAGCGCCTAGGAGGGATTTACGATAAAATCGCCACCGAAAGCAACCAGTTTTTAAACCAGCGATATAAGTACTATTTTACCAACGCAATCAATGTATTACTCCTGGGAGCTCTCATTCTTTTGGCAGTAATCATCATTCGGAAAAAATAATGGGCAATACCTTCGGCAAGCTGTTTAGACTCACCACCTTTGGAGAGTCCCATGGAAAGGCGCTAGGTGCGATCCTAGATGGCTGCCCTGCTGGCTTGACCCTGGACTTGGAAAAAATACGAGCTGAAATGCAGCGTCGCAAGCCCGGCCAATCCAAAATAACCACCCAGCGCAAAGAAGAAGACGAGATCGAATTGCTTTCTGGAGTATTTGAAGGAAAAACCACCGGAACTCCTATCGGCATCCTCATCCCAAACGAGGACCAGAAAAGTAAGGACTACGCGCACATCGCAGACACCTTCCGTCCCTCCCACGCCGATTACACCTACTTTGAAAAATATGGTCACCGGGACTACCGCGGAGGCGGAAGATCCAGTGCACGAGAAACAGCTGCCCGAGTGGCAGGAGGAGCCATTGCCAAACAATTGCTCGCCACCAAAGGAATCAGCATTCAAGCCTATGTGTCCCAGGTGGGAAAAATTCGACTTGAAAAACCCTATACCGCACTCAACTTGGACTTGGCGGAAGACAACATCGTTCGCTGCCCTGACCCTGACCTAGCGGAAGTGATGATTGCGCACATCGATCAAGTTCGAATGGACCGCGACACCATCGGAGGTATCGTCTCCTGCGTGATTAAAAATTGTCCTCCAGGATTGGGAGAACCCGTATTTGACCGACTCCATGCCGACCTCGGCAAGGCCATGTTGAGCATCAATGCCGTCAAAGGATTTGAATATGGAAGTGGATTCGAGGGGGTTACCCTTCGCGGCTCCCAACACAACGACGCCTTTGTACAGCAAGAAGGGAAAATCCAAACCCTTACCAACCACTCGGGTGGAATCCAAGGCGGGATCAGCAATGGGGAAGACATCTATTTCCGGGTGGCATTCAAACCAGTAGCTACCCTGATGCAGGACCAAGCCTCAGTCAATACGGCTGGCGAGTCAGTAACCGTAAGTGGCAAGGGCCGTCACGATCCTTGTGTAGTTCCTAGAGCAGTTCCCATTGTAGAAGCCATGGCCGCATTGGTTATCGCTGACTTTCTATTACTTTCAAAATCCAATAAACTCGAAGCACTTTGACCCAACCATGTTGAAAAAAATACCTCTTCACACGCAAATAATTATAGGACTTGTTCTTGGACTAATCTTTGGATTGGTTTCCATCAAGACCGGAATGCCCAAATGGATCACCTTGGATTACATCAAGCCCATAGGCACCATCTTCATCAATGGACTGAAGATGATTGCCATGCCCCTGGTACTGGCTTCGTTGATCATCGGCGTATCCAACTTGGGTGATATCTCCAAGTTGAGCCGAATAGGTGGACGTACGCTATTTTTATTCCTAGCTACAACAGTCGTATCCATTTGCATCGGCTTGACCCTAGTCAACGTATTCAAACCTGGCGCAGCTCTTCCTGATTCTACTCGAGAGAACCTCATGGCCTTGTACGAAGATGATGCCGGTAAGCGTGCGGCTTCTGCCTCGCAGCTTCAGGAACAGACCCCACTCCAGCCCTTGATTGACATGGTGCCTCAAAACTTCTTTTTGGCAACCACGGACAATGCGGCCATGCTGCAAGTCGTATTCTTTGCCATCCTAGCGGGTATTGCCCTGCTGCAAATCCCTAGATCGAAGGCTGAACCTGTCATGGCCTTTTTTGACGGATTCAACGAGGTGATTACCCAAATTGTCAATTACATCATGGTCATTGCACCTTATGGTGTATTTGCTTTGATGGCTTCCTTGATTGTGGAGATTGCTGGTGATGATCCCGATTCCGCCCTCACTCTACTTTTGGCTTTGCTCAAGTACAGTTTGATCGTCCTAGGAGGTCTTTTTATTGTCATGGTAGTCATGTTCCCACTCTTGCTCAAGTTCATGACAAAGGTCCCAGTAGGTCACTTTTTCCGTGCCATCCGCCCTGCACAGTTACTCGCCTTTTCTACGAGTTCCAGTAATGCTACGCTTCCAGTAACCATGAAGATTACGGAAGAAGAACTGGGCGTGTCTGAAAACATTTCCAGCTTTGTTCTCCCTCTAGGAGCCACAGTTAACATGAACGGCACCAGTTTGTACCAAAGTGTGGCTGCCGTATTTATAGCCCAGGCGCTAGGGATGGAACTGACCTTCGGCCAGCAAGTAATGATTGTATTGACCTCCACTTTGGCTGCAGTAGGATCTGCAGGCGTACCAGGAGCAGGTCTCATCATGCTTATCGTCGTGCTCGAAGCTATTGGTATCCCAGCAGCCGGCATCGCCCTGATCATGGCTCCAGATCGAATTCTAGACATGTTTAGGACGGTAGTCAACATCACTGGCGACGTAGTGGTCGCAGCTGTCATCGCCAGTAAGGAAGGAGAAGTTTTGGAAGGTGTCAAGACAGATTCCGTCCCTACTGAAAAGAAATAACCCTTCCCTTACGCACAAAAAAAAGTCCCGCAGGCGCGGGACTTTTTTTTGTGTTCTTTGATTTTCAGCTGATTAGTAACTTTTCAAGAAGTCTACCAAGCGCATAAACTCCCCATTAGTGATTGCTGGAAAGTTGGCAATCCGAAAACTGCTTGCTTTAAGTGGACCATAGCCTCCACCGAGTTGCATGCCTTCTTTTTCAGCAGCCCTTTTGATGGAAACAATCGCTTGCTCCTCCCCAGAAATAGCTGCTACTGTGGTGCTTCGTGTGGCAGGATTGTCAACCAAAAGCTGGAAAGCAGCCGATTGTGAGATGGTCTGCTCTAAGGTCTCCATACGCTTCCGAAGCCGTGCATCTACCTGAGCTATGGGATCTAGGTCCTGAAGGACACGGAATAGCAAGTAAATACCGAGCACGTTTGGGGTGTAATGGGTCTGGTAACTCGCTGCATTTTCCAACATAAAGCTAAGACTGTTGTATCTTCCCCGCTCTCCTTTTCGAGCTACCTTTTCTTTGGCCTTATCCGAAAGTAAAAGAATGCCCAAGCCTGCTGGCAAGCCAAAACATTTCTGAACAGAGGCATACCAGACATCTGCCAAGGAAAAATCTAGAGCGATACCCCCCATAGATGAAGTGGTGTCCACCGCAATCATCTTGTCCGGATAGCGTTCTCCCAGTGCTTTGAGCACGGTCATCGGTACTTGGGAAGCATTGGCTGTTTCATTTTGGGTCACCGCAATCAAGTCAACTTCAGGTCCCAATTGCAATTGATCCACCGGAATGGATTCATTGGCCCCGAGTTTTTGGCCTTGCGTAGCAGGAAGAATGTACTGCGCATACTCCAACCATTTTTTACCAAAGGATCCCGAATACAAATGGTAGCTGGATTGTTCTACCAAGGATTGGGAAATAATCTCCCAGCTTTCTGTAGCCGAAGAGGTGAATAGCAAGGTAAAGTCAGCTGGAACCTGCAACTTCTCTCGAAAAAGCTGCTCGGTGTCCCGATACAAATTCATAAACACCGCACTGCGGTGGTTGGCACTCAGGATCCCTTGTGCATAGGCATCTTGAAGGTACTGCGGAAGTGCGTCGTACACCTTGGAAGGTCCTGGAGCAAAAGTGATCATCGGCTTGCAGTAGTTAGAAAATACTGTACGGCCAGCGCATAGCCGGTTAATCCTAGGCCAGCAATCATGCCTACACAGGATTTGGAAAGGATGCTTTTGTGGCGAAATTCCTCGCGCTTGTACAAATTAGAAATGTGAACTTCCACCGTAGGCGTGGTGACTGCGGCCACTGCATCGGATAGGGCCACCGAGGTATGTGTATAGCCCCCGGCATTCAAAATAATGCCCTCTACAGAAAAGCCTACCTCCTGAATTTTGTTGATCAGCTCCCCTTCCACATTGCTTTGAAAGTAGGAAAATTCTACCCCTGGAAACTGGGCCTGAAGCTGCACAAAATAGCTTTCAAAAGATTCACTGCCATACACTTCGGGCTCTCGTTTGCCGAGCAAGTTGAGGTTAGGACCGTTGATTACCTGGATTTTCATGCGTACATCGAAAAGAATTGACTGTAAAGGTATTGACTCAAGTCAAGCTTGCCAAAGGATCCCTCAAGGAGTTTTTTGCTTGCGCTCCTTCACTCGAAACAAGTAGGCCAGCGTAAATTCCAGGTTGGTCGAACTCATGTCAAAAATTCGATCCTGGGACTCTGGATTGGTGAAGTCGTAAGCAAAGCGTGCTTCAGCAGACAAAGTCGACTTCCCAAAAAGTTTAGAAATTCCTGCTCCTCCAGTTAACCCATACATTCGTTTGTTGGGCGCATCTGTCGGCTGTCCAAAGGTAGGAAGCTCTTTTGGGGTAGCACCCGAATACTCCCGAGTAATGTCATCTGCCTGTCTCAACATCCCGAAGTGGGGGCCAAACTTGATTTGAAATCGACCGGAACGACCAGCAAAGATGCTGGCTAGCACCGGGATTTTGAGGTAGGTAAACTCAGTTTGATTGACCTTACCCGCATCGTTGACTTGGGCAAAGCCAAGGGTCAACTGCTGTAGATTGAGCTCAACACCTGCATTTTTGGAGTCGAAATACTCCAGTACCAAGGCAAAGGTAGGGGCAGCAATTCCCTCCACTTTTTTGACTCGAGTACCTGCTGTGGCTTGGTAGCTGTAACTGCTCGTCGCGAGCCCCCCACGGATACCCACGCTCAACTGTGCCCAGGTAATTCCAGGCAGGAGGATGAAGACCAGTAGCAACAGTTTTTTAACCATAACCGAATCGCTCAATTTGTTTTTGCTATTTTTTGTTCAACACAAAGGTACCCTGAATTGGATTGCCTTCCACCGTCAAGCCACGTACTTCGATGACCACCGCCCCTCCTAAGTCATTGGAGAAAAAAGAAAGCGACACTTCTCCTTTTTCATTGGTAACCAGGTAGGGGTTCCAATACAAAGTCTGTCGATCGTCTTTATCTCCCAAAGGACTAGTTGGCCCGTAGATACGAGGAATAAAATCGTTCGGGACTTGGAAGCCCTCTAGCGTGTAGCTCATCATCCCTTGGGCTTTTAGGAGTGCTTCTTCGCTCGCTGCTAGCTTATCCTTGAGATAGACGGCAATGACCCCATTTTTACCCTGATCTCCGAGCATAGGCACCATCCGGGTGACTACCTCGACGCGATCGATATCGAAGGGATTGATGGTCCGTAAATTATCCGCTGCGGTAGACATTCCTCCTCCTACGAGAACTACTCCGTCCACCATGACGATGGGTTCCATCGAACCAAAAGCCGAAACAGCTCCTCCTCGAAGTCGGATAGTTTGTTGCCCCGTCCCACCGACCAGGGTCACCTGGGCACCTGGAATATTCCCTACAAGGCTATTTACCAGGTCTGTAGCGCTGCCGGTCTTGGTCAATTTTTCTCCTTCGATGATGAAATCCGGATTGCCATAGATCGCTTTTTGCTGTACCTTTTCCTCTTTGGCTTCTGGATTGGCTAGCTCAGGATCTGGAACTTTCGCAGGTGTGGCGAGGGTGTTGACTTTTGGAAAATAGGGTGCAACAGGCAAAACCACAGGTGCTTTTAGCGGCTCTTGGAGTTGAACATTAAGCGGCCTGCCTTTTTTGTCAGCAGCCAACAGTCCCAAGCGCATGGAGCCATAAAATTCCATATTCTCCAACGCAAAGTCCCCAGCAGCATTGGAACTGAGGTCTATCATTCCCTGAAAATCATTGACAAAGGCAGTTACATCGGCGCCTACCCCATTCCCTTTAGCATCAGTAACTTTCCCCGCAACAGAAATGCTGGTTTCGATAGGATAGGAAAATCGATCCGTGCCCAATTCCTCTGGAATATTGCTCAACTGTAGGCTCGTTTGGATGTCTTTCTCCCGGCGAATCGGCACCAGCTGCTCCGCATCCCAAACACTCACGGATAGGGTGGCTGGGGCGGGACGACCTTTTGGGTCACTCAGCTGCAACTGTAAGTTGACTTCTTCACGAGGGCCAAAATTTGATTTATCCGATTGGAGGCTTACCCCTTGATTGGTCCATTGGCTAATTCCCTCGGTGGCCACAATCCGCTTGTAGGGATTCAATACAGGAAGTGCCTGCATGAAGTATTGGTTGGGCCCATAGTTTCGCATCCAATTGGTGTAAGCTCTCAGGTAGTAACGCTCCCCTTCCAAAGAGTCGGGAAGCAGTAGGTCCCCCACAACAATCCCGTCTCGAATGGGGTATTTTTTGGCCAAAAGAATATCCCGCTCCTCGGAGATCAATTCCACATGCAGTAACTTACTGAGGCCATCACGGACGTAGGGATTGCCATAGGCAAAATACCCTTTGAAGAACAGTGAATCTCCTGCATAGTAGTAAGGCTTGTCAGTATGGAGGTACACCTTCTCTTGGAAGTTCTTCGCTGTTTTGGATAGGTCTTGTAGCAAAAGCGCCTTCTCGGCATTGTAGTCCAAGGGAAGCAAATTTGATATTCGCTTGCGGTCCATGTCGCCGGAGAAAATCAGGTCTTCAGGATTGAGGATCGAACCATTTTCCCGTACACGAACCTGCCCATTTTTCACCTCTAGCCAGGAAATGGGATAGGGAGCGTCTCGGTAGGTATTGGCTTGTGCAAAGCCCTTTTGGTAGTGGATTTCGATGCGTCCCTTGAGCTGAAGTAGGTAGTCTCCTGCAGGGCTGCTTGGAATCACGAGTGGATCGGCCTTGTAAGGCACCACAGACTTACCCAGTTCATTGGCGAAGATATCCGTACGGATATTCATGCTTGCCGATCCTCCTGCCTTGTCGCCGTAAAGGTAAAAGCCTTCCCGCTCGTAGGTACCTTTGAGGATGGAACGGAAAAGGTTCATCGGTGAACGGCGGTAGATCTCTGCCCGATTCTTTTCCCAGAGGGCTTTCTGAGCCTCAGAGTCGGCAGGCAGCAACTCAAATCGAGCTGCACCCACGATCCGGTAGGCGGTGGGGGCATCTACGAATTCCTTGAGGTTGAAGGTGATTTTATAGCCCAGGTAGCGATTTTCGAGTTCGATCGGCTGCTCTGCACGCGCCACAAAACTCCCTTTTTCAGTAGCCTCGGGAAAATCAATCACCCAAGGATTGAGAATGCTAGTTTGTGCGGCAGCCTCGTCTATCCCTAAAAAAAGACTTTGGAATTTGCGGAGGTCACGCTCCCAACTTTTGTCCCGCGAAGCCTTGACTTCCTGTTCGGAAAGCACCTGTTCCAAGGGGGTCATGCTCAGGTTGAGCGTAATCGTTCCTCCCGGTTTTAGGGTAACCGTTCGCGTTTGAGCGGTATACCCCATAAAGGAAAAGCCAATCTCTAGGGTTCCAGGTTCCAAGCCCGAAAGCGTAAAGTTCCCCTCGAGATCCGTAGCGGTAGAAAGGGTGGTGTTGTTGACAAAGACCGAGCAAAAGGGCAAGGCTTCCCCCGTCTCCGCATCCTTTACCTTTCCAGTAAGCGTTGCGGTCTGTGCAAAAACACAAACTGCACAAATCATAAAGGAAGCAAAAAGAAGGAGTTTTTTCACAGGAGTTTGGCGGAAGTAGGTAGCAAGTTAGTTTTGAGTGGATTCTTTGATGTGTTCGTTGAACACAAAGGTACCGTAAATAGGCTCTCCAAGTTCCGTAATCCCACGGACTTCTACCAAAATTGGCCCTGCTTTTTCATTGAGCATAAATTCGATGGGGATGGAAGGTCTAGATCCGTCATTGCTTAGGGATGGATTCCAAAACAGGGTAGGCCGGAAAGGTTGTAAGGAAAGATAAAACTTTCTTCTCGCTTCTGCGACTTCAAAAGGAATGCGTGGTGAAAATCCCTGCAATTTCAGCAGGGTAAAGTTATTTCCCTCTTTTTGGAGTTGCTCCCCAGACTTTAAGATGATGGAGATGACCCCATTTCTCCCTAAATCCCCATACATGGGCACCAAGCGCCGAATGACCTCCACGCGCTCGATGTTGAAGATATTGACCCCATCTAACACCTCATAAAAAGATCTACCCCCTCCATCACCTCCAAGAGTAGTTCCTGAAGACCCGTTTGCGGGTACCCCATTGATTAGAACCAGGGGTTCGCCCCCTCTAAAGGACACTCGGACATTTGGAGGAGTGCCTACAATTCTCATTCCTGCCACTTGAGCGGATAAGGAATAAATAAATTGAAGGGTCGTCCCCACTAGATTCATTCCCTCAGTCATCACTATTTTATCCGGTTCCCCATAAATCATCGGCCCTATGGAGTTTTCCTTTTTTTCTTCAACCACCGCTTCCTCCAGCATGATTTCGCCTTGTTTCAGGGGCTGGATAGGCAAGAAGGAAGCATCCTGCATTCCTCTGGGCACTACGCTAGGGAAAGGGAGATGTGCGAAGGAGTTTTGGAAGGGAAATGATTTTACCTTCAATTGGATCACACGGATGGGACGGGCATTTTGATCCGTGGCCTGTAGGGACACTTCAAACTCCCCTGGGAAGTTTGCCGCTGGAAAGCTAAAGCTTCCATCTTTCCCAGATTTAAGGGTACGCACATCTTCGTATCCGTTGACAAACGCTTTGATGGAGCCCTGCACTGGTAATCCGCCATCGTCCAGCAGGTTTCCAGCCAGCTCAAAACCCTTTTCCACAGGATAGGCCGCTTCGGGGCCTTGACTTTTTCGTTTGGAAGGAGAAACGAGTACTTCCATCCCTTTTGGCTCAGGCACAAAGACCGCCTGATTGGCATCGAGCACCGACACAGAAAGGTTGGATTTCAGGTGTTTTCCTTCCTGATCTATCGCTAAGATGTTAAGCGTGACTTTTTCTCCCGGGCCATAGGTCTGCTTATCCGAGAATACACGAACATGCTTCGACTCCAAGGATGGCAGAGAAGGAGCAGGTTGCTTCTGGTGCGCTAAAATCTGAATAGGCAATACAAATTCTTCCTGCTCGTAATTTAGACTCCAAGCGGTGTAGGCGCGCAGGTAAAAATTACCCGTTTCGGATAAGTCAGGAAGGGATAGGTGTCCTTGGGCAACCCCGTCTTTGATTTCTACCACCTGATGTATCCATTCGTAGCCCGTGGTATCGATCAATTCCACATGCAGCACCTTACTCAGCTCTTCTGCCATCAGTGGGTTACCATAAGAGAGGTAGGCTTTGAAATAGATGTTTTCCGCTGGCCAATAGTGCTTGCGGTCGGTATGCAGGTAGAGGCGTTCCTGCATCACCTCTTCATTTTTTTCTAGATTAGCCAATTTGGTCAAGCGCTCCGCGTTGAAATTGAAGGGCACCCCAAAAATTGGGTTTTGGTTCACAAAAAAACCACCCAAGTTGAGTTGGGCTTGAGACACGGGATTGCCGTTGAGGTGAACGAGCAGCTTTTCCCCGTTATAGTCTAGGGTGCCTTGGGAGCCGTCTGGCATGCTTATGGAAAGCGGCTTGGCAAAGGTAAGTCGATAGGTACCTGGCTGGGTTGTAAAAGCTACTTCGGGTTGTGCAGGAGTAGAAAAAAGCTCCGTCTTTCCCTCCATCAACTGTGCGATATAAAAGGCTGGGCTTGTTTGATAGGCCTTAAGACGTGCTGCCCTTCTTGCTTCTTCCTTACTTTCTTCCTTGGGCAACTCAAAATACGCGTAAGTCAGGCGCTGGGGGGTGGAGATCTCCAAGGTGAAGGGATCAAAATATACTGCCACCAAGTAGCCCGTTTCCTCATTGGAAAAAAACAAGGGCCCCGCTGACTGCGCACGGAAGGATTTATCCTGCTGCTCCTCAAAAATCAGCTTATCCGGATTTAAGAGCTGGGGGCGCTCCCCTTCCTCGGCCTTACCAACTATGGCCTCCTGGACAGCTTCAGTCAGTTTGGTTCGTTTGGATTTGGATAGAGTAGCTAAACTGGGTGCTGGCTCTGCGGCCTTTTGGAGCGGAATGGCTAAGCGCAAAGGCAGCCCTGCTTTGATTTGAATCTGTTGACTAAAACTCTCCCAGCCCTGTCCTCGCACCTGAAGCTCCCAGGTGCCTTCTGGCAAGTTGGCCAACAGAAAGTTGCCTTCCCCATCAGAAAAAGCTTGAAAGGTGGTGTTGGGAATGAAAACATGGACATCCGAAAGCGGGGTATTTGTTGGTTTTGCGACGATAGTTCCGCTGAGACTTCCGGTTTGTGCCTGTGTGGAAGATGCAAGAAAACACAACAGAATGAACGCCCACGATAGGTTCAGTAGGAAGAGCTGTGTTTGCCTCCCCATACTCCTTGAGGGATGGCCACTTGCTGGAAATTCTTTTTGGTGTACCATGTGGTTTTGCCGTTGAAGTTAAAAAAATGGAATTCCCTAAAAACACAAAAGCCTCGGTTAAAGAAGCTTTTGCAGGTAGTTTAGGGTTTAATCCTGTGTTTGATCCTCTCGCTCTTTGAGTTTTTTATCTTCCACATTTTTATTGAGGAAGTCATTGATTGCCTCGATAGGAAGGCTGGAAGAGATTTCTCCAAAGGAGTTGATTTCCATTTTGAATCCCTTCAATTCTTCGTGTACGCGGGGGTCTTCTTCTTTTTTCTTCTTTTTGGTCATCTCAGTCAACGATTGCTAGCGTATCTAACGCAAATCGAATTCTTTTGGCCACCTCTTGAGGACCTAAAATCGCAAAAACTTCCATCAGGTCCGGCCCAGCACCCAGTCCAGTGACCGCCAGACGGACAGCCTGCATGACTTTGCCCAGCTTGATGCTCGTGGCTTCGGCCGTACTTTCCAAGAGTGCCTTGGCTGCCGTTCCATCAAAGGGAGCCGCTACCCCAGATTCCAGTGCGTTTGCATAGGCTTGAAGCAAGGTGGCGGCATCGGCATTCCATTTTTTGGCCGCTACCTCTGTATCAAATTGAGTGGGTGCATGGCTGATAAACTGACTGTCTCTCCAGAAGTCCCCAGGGAAGGTGACCCGATCACGAAGAAGGGAGACGATAGCTCCTGCTTTTTCTTGGGAAAGGGTAGTGCCTGCTGCCTGTGCATCCTGCTGTAGGTAGGCAATCAAGTCCTCCTGCGCGCCGCTACGCAAGTAATGCTCGTTAAACCACTTCGCTTTGGCGATGTCAAATTTGGTTCCAGACTTGCCAATACGTTCGATGGAGAAGGCTTCTACGAGTTCCTCCACCGAGAAAATCTCGCGCTCATCCCCTGGGTTCCAACCTAGGAAAGCAAGGAAGTTGAGGAGCGCATCCGGCAGGTAGCCATTTTCGCGGAAGCCGCTGGATTTTTCTCCTGAAAAAGGATCAGTCCAGTTGAGAGGGAATACGGGGAATCCCAACTTGTCCCCATCGCGCTTGGAGAGCTTGCCATTGCCATCCGGCTTCAGGAGCAGGGGCAGGTGGGCAAACTGGGGCATGGTATCCTCCCAACCAAAAAATCGGTACAGCAATACGTGCAGGGGAGCCGATGGAAGCCATTCTTCCCCACGAATCACGTGTGTGATGCCCATCAAGTGGTCATCTACAATATTGGCCAGGTGATAGGTAGGCATTCCGTCTGATTTCATCAGAACCTTGTCGTCTAGGGTACTGGAATGCACAAGTACCCAGCCACGGATTAGGTCATGAAATCGTACCTCCTCCTTGAGAGGAAGTTTGGCGCGAATGACGTAAGGATCTCCCGAGGCCAATCGTTCCTTCACCTCTGTTGCAGAGAGGGTGAGGGAGTTTTTCATTTGGGTTCGGGTAATGCTGTTGTACTGGGGCTGCACCACGCGGGCAGCGGTGAGGCGCTCGCGCATGGCTTCCAATTCTTCGGAGGTATCGAAGGCGTAGTAGGCATGTCCTTTTTCGATCAAGTCCAAGGCGTAGCTCATGTAGCTCGCCTTGCGCTCGGATTGGCGGTAGGGACCTACGCTGCCTGGCTTCCAGGGACTTTCGTCTGGGGAGATCCCCATCCAGTCTAGGGATTCTTGGATGTATTCTTCGGCGCCAGGCACAAAGCGCGTCTGGTCAGTATCTTCGATGCGTAGGAGAAATTTTCCTCCCATTTTTCGGGCAAAAAGGTAATTGTAGAGGGCGGTGCGCAGCCCTCCGATATGGAGTGCTCCCGTTGGGGAAGGGGCAAATCGTACGCGAACTTCTTTGGTCATGGTAGTCGTTGGCTTCTAAGCCCACAAAGATAGGAATTTGTCGGGCACCTTTGCGGTCTGAAAGACCTCAAAGGTCGGCGCTCTTCGAAATTTACAATTTCGAGGTACTATCCACCGATGTTTACATCGAAGTCTAGAGGATTAAAAAAATCCTTAGATAAGCGCTCGAGGTTGCAAACCTCAAAAAACATGGAGCTTCTTTCAACTAGAAGTTAATCCAAAATTTCTTCTTAAATTTTAAAGACACTTTTTAACCTCACTTTTTATGGGAAAGGAATACATCATTAGAGATCCTGGTGCCGTCCACTTCGTAACATTTACCGTTCACCAATGGGTGGATGTTTTCACAAGAAGAATTTATGTGGATCAATTTCTCGATAGTTTAAAATATTGCCAAAAAGCAAAAGGTTTGGAGATTTTTGCTTGGGTAATTATGTCCAATCACTGCCATTTAATCTTAAGAGCCAGGGAGGAAAATCTTGCAGACATTATTCGTGATCTAAAAAAAATTACCGCAAAAGCCATAGTACGGCTAATTCAAGGGAATGAATTAGAAAGCCGAAAAAAATGGCTAGCAATGACCCTTACATTCGAAAACCATATTTGGTTTTGGGAAAAAGGATACCATGGAGAAGAGATCTATTCCATACCTTTCTATAATTCAAAGATGAATTACATTCATCAAAATCCTGTGAGAGCCGGTATTGTAGAAAACGCGGAAGACTATCTTCTGAGTAGTGCTGGAGACTTTTTTGGAATTCGAAAAGGGCCGTTGGATTTGGAATGGTTTGGATAAGTGCTTGATAAGCCGCTCCACGATCCGCAACTGCTCCTCGATCCGCCGCGGCGGATCGAGGTACTATTCACCGATGTTCACATCGAAATCTAGAAGATTAAAAATCCTTAGATAAGTGCTCGAGGTTGCAAACCTCGAGCAGCAAAAAAAAGGCCCCGTAAATACGGGGCCTTTTTTTTTGGGAATAGACAAGACTTAGTTTCTTGCTCTGATTTTTTCCTTGATACGAGCCGCCTTACCTTGACGTCCTCTCAAGTAGAATAGACG